>JABSSV010000013.1:0-5818 GCA_013213875.1 Lysobacterales bacterium | reverse complement strand
CTGGGTGTTACCGCCATCCAGCCGCTGTTTACCAAGCGCACGGAGGTACGCCTGCAGGGCGCACGATTGGAGCGGCGCATGGCGCACTGGTTGGGAACCCTGCGCGCTGCCTGTGAGCAATGCGGGCGCGCGGTGGTTCCGGAATTGCTGCCAGCACGCACGCTGGACCAGTGGCAGGCCAGTGACCCGTCGGCTGTGCGTCTTGTGCTCACGCCGGAGGCCAGCGGCAGTTTGAGCGAACTGCGCCCGCCCACAGGGCCCATTACGATACTGATTGGGCCTGAAGGGGGTTTTGCAGAGGAGGAGATTCAGCAGCTGAAGCTGGCTGCCTGTCAGACCATTCGTCTGGGACCGCGCGTGTTGCGCACGGAAAGCGCCGGCCCCGCTGTGCTGGCGGCGCTGCAGACGCTTTGGGGCGATTTCAATGCCATCGGCTAGCGCGTATAGACGGCTTTTTCGATGGTCAGCGCGAGTTCGTCAAGATCGGGGATCACGGCCTCGAGATCGTCAATAGCGATCTGACTGAACACGCCTGCCGGGTGTTCGCCCTCCACCTCAACCAGAGTATCCGGAGTAATGGATTTCAGCTTGGGCAGGCCTTCGATAACCAGGCCGATATGCAGCACGCTGGCGGCGATACTCAGGGTTTTTACTACCAGCACGCGACTTCGCGCGGGCACGGAAGCGTCGTCGGAGCTGCCCACCAGAAGCGCAAAGTTGACCAGCGGAATTTGCCAGCCATTCCAACGCAATTCACCCAACAGCCAGTCCGGGCCGCCGGCATAGGGCTCCGGCTCCGAGTAATTCACCACCTCAGCGATCATGGTGCCGGGCAGCAGAATATTGCTGCCGGACATGGGGGCGATCAGGGCCCGTATTTCCTGGTTTGTGTCACTCATGGCTGCTGTCTGCCTCAAACAGAAGGCGCTCCACCTCGGCAATCAATTCATCTTCCCGGTAGGGCTTGGTCAGGTAGGCATTGGCGCCCGCCTGCATGGCCCGGTCCTGATGCTTCTGGCCCGCGCGAGAGGTAATCATCATGATCGGTGTGCCGCGGAACCGCACATCGTCGCGCACGCGCTCGGTCAGCTCGTAACCGTCCATGCGTGGCATTTCGATATCAAACAGCATCAGGTCCGGCGTTTGGTCCTGCAGCTTCTCCAGCGCGTCGACGCCGTCACGGGCCGTCATGACCGCGTAGTCGTTGCTCTCCAGCACGCGCGAGGTGACCTTGCGCATGGTGATCGAATCGTCCACCACGATCACCAGTCGACGTTCTCGCGCCGGCTGCGTCCAGGCGGCCTCCGGCGCCGGCTCGATGCCGTGGATCACGGCTCGGCGGAGCAGGGGGCCTGGATCAAGAATCACCATGACCTCACCATCACCGGAAATGGAGCCGCCCAGTACGCCAGGTACGCTGGAGATCTGCGGCCCCACTGGTTTGATCACCACCTCCCGATGCGGCAGCAAATCCGGCACCCGCAAGGCAGCTTTCTGATTACCAGCCCGCAGGATAAGCAGCGAAACATTGGCGCGTCCCAGCGGTGTGGGTCGTTCGCCCAGCATGGCTTCCGCGTCGAAGAGGGGGTAATCCTGCCCGGCAAACTTGTACACCGGCTGTTCGGATTGCATAAACTTCTCATAGTCCGCTGGCATGATGCGGGACACCCCGACTACGCTGGATAGCGGCAGCAGGTAGCGGGCCTCGCCAGCCTGGAGTCCGATGGCCTGCATGATGGCCAGCGTGAATGGAATGCGAATGGTGAACTGCGTGCCTTCGCCCGGCTCGGACTCAATATCCAGCGAGCCACCGATCTGTTTGATGTCGCTGTTCACCACATCCATGCCGACGCCACGGCCGGCCAAACGGGTGATCGACGAGGAGGTGGAGAAACCGCTGTCCATCATGAAGGCATACAGCTGCTCCCGGGAGGGCTGTTCCTGAGCGTCCAGCAGGCCGCGTTCCATGGCCCGCTGGCGAATAGCATCAAGATTGATGCCGCCGCCGTCATCGGCAATGCGGATAACGAATTCGGTGGTCTCGGATTCCACCGTAATGGTAATTTCGCCTTCTTCCGGCTTGCCGGCGGCTGCGCGCGCCTCCGGTGTCTCAATGCCGTGGGCAACCGCGTTGCGCATCATATGTTCGAGCGGCGCGGTGATGTGTTCCAGCACATTGCGGTCCAGCTCGTCGCTGCTGCCCACCATCTGCAGCTGCAGGCGGGCCAGTTTGCCTTCTTCACGGGCGGAGCCGCGCACGATCCGCCGCAGGCGCGGGGCAATGGAGCCAAACGGCACCATGCGCGTTTTCATGAGACCTTCCTGCAGCTCCGTGGACACCCGCGATTGACGGGTCAGCAACTGCTCCGAGGCCCGCAGGTTCTCCTCGGCCATTTCCTGCAGGCTTTGCAGGTCGGAAACGGACTCCTGCAGAGAGCGCGTGGCCTGCTGCAACGCTGAGAACTGATCCAGTTCCAGCGGGTCGAAGTTTTCTCCCTGAGCTTCTACCTGATCGGGGTAGTTGGCGCGGATCTGGGCCTCAATTTCGATATCCATCTTGCGGAACTGATCACTCAGCCGGTCGATGGTCTCGTTGAAATCCTGCACATTGGTTTTTAGCTTGCCAACTTGCTGCTCCAGTCGTGAGCGGAAAATGCTCACCTCGCCGGAGGCATTGACCAGACGGTCCAGCAGCTCGGCTGCCACCTTAATGCTACCCGCCGAGGTCGGATCATCCGGATCCGGTTCGCTCTCTTCTGCTGGCGCCTGCTCCTGTAGCGCCACGGTCGTGCGTTCCGGTGGCGCTGGCGGCGTTGTGGCTACCGGCGCGGCTGCTGCCTCCGGCGTCATCTCGTTTAAGTTCTGGATGGACTGTTGCAGCAGTTCCAGCGCATCGCTTGCATCCGGAATGCGGCGCTTCTGCACCTGTTCCACCCAGCCCTGTAAACGATCGCACGCATCTTCGAGCAGCGCTACCGCGGACAGGCTGGCTGGTACCTGGCGCTCTGCCAGTCGCTCCAGCAGGGATTCCATTTCATGGGAGTAGTCGCCGATGCTCAGCAGGCCGGCCATGCGCGCACCGCCCTTGAAGGTGTGGATCTCACGCTGGAGATCCTGCACCCAGTCCGGCTCGTCCAGTGCATCGCGGCTCTGGTTAAGGGCCGAATCAGCCCGCTCAAGAACTTCGGCCGCTTCCTCAAGGAAGATGCCGATAATTTCCTGGTCCAGCGCGGCGAAGTCTGCGTCGTCGGTAGCGCTGGCGGTGACGGGCTCTGCTACCGGTTCCTCGATGGTTCTTACCGGCTCCGGTGCAGCAATCACGGGCGCTGCTTGCAGTGGCGTTAACTCGGGCTCTGATGCAGGAGCCGGTGCGTTGCTCAAAGGCGCCGCGGCCGCCGGATTTTCCCGCGTCGGGTCGGTGCCGGCGTCGGCTTCGAGCTCCGCTTCGAATCCGGACTCATGCCCAGGCTCCGGCGTTGCCGGTTCGGCCTCCAGAGCCTCTTCTGCCGGTGACTCTTCCTGCGTGGGCAGTGGGGCTGCGTCGGCAAAGTCGGAAAGATCGGTATCGGTCAGGTCAGTGGCCGGATCCTCCGCTGACGCCGTGGTCGATGGCGGCGTGTCGGCGTTGTTTGCAAATACGCTGCGTCCCGGATCGAAGTCGGTCATGCTCGGGCTGGCTGGCGTTTCGGGGGCAGCCAGATCCGCCGCGGGCGCATGATCAAAGTGCGAGTGCAGGCGTTCTAGCTGAGCCAACAGATCCTCTTGCTCCTGGGCGCTGCTAAGGTCACCAGCGCCTTCCATTCGCTCCAGGCGGTTTTGCAGCTGGCCAACCGCGCTGATCAGAGTGAACATGGCGTCGGCGGAAAACTCAGCGCCAGAGTTGGCTTGTGCTTCGAGGAGGTCACCGAGTGCGTGCGCGACCTCTGCATCGAGACCCTCCGGGTTCTCGGTCAGCATGCTGCCAATGGCACGAACCGCAGTCACCTGCTCCGGGGAGGTGCGGGTGCTGCGATCTTTGGTAATGGCATCCACCAGTTCGCGCACGGGCCCCAGTTCAGCGGCCAACTGCTCGATCTGTGCGCTGTCGATGGCAGCGTCGGTCTGACCGGCGCCTGCGGCCGGTTCTGCTTCATCAAAGCCGCCGGGCAAAAGCCCCGCCATGTAAACCGGCAGGTGAGGACGCAAATCGTTCCAGAGCGCTGGTTGATCTTTGGCAATGGTGGCTGCTACCGCGCCAATGGCGCTAATGGCAGTGCTGCTCAGCCCCGCGGTCTGCTGCAGCAGACGCTGACGCAGCGCAGGCAGGGCCGCTTCGGAAAGACGGACCATGGTGGAGGCGTCGGCAAAAAACTTGCCGTGACCCTCAAGCAGTCCGTTCAGCATGTTTTCAATTTGCCAGGCAAAGTCGCCCAGCTCATCGGCGCCGACCATGCGGCCGCTGCCTTTAAGCGTATGGAAGGCGCGTCGGATTTCCGTGAGTGCTTCGGCGTTTTCCAGTTCAGCCAACCAGTTCGGAATGGCTTCCTGCAGCGTTTGCAGGACCGTTTCGTATTCTTCCAGAAAGATCTCGCGCAGTTCCGGATCAATCTCTGGCGGCAGTTCATCTTCTGCAGCGAGAGCCGCAATCTCTTCAGAGTCCATGACCGGATCAGGTGTGGGCTCGGGCTCCGTGTCGGCTGCGGCTGCAGGCATGTTAGTAGCTGCCGGAGCAATCGGCGCGGCCGGTTCTTCAAAAGAAGGTGCCGCGCCGGGCGTCTCTTCCGGCGTTTCAATCTCCGGTGCGGGTGCCAGCACTTCGGCGCCTTCCCAGGCCGTCTCTTCCGGTTCGGCGGGCTGTTCGGCAGCTTGTGTAGCTGCCAGATCTGGCAGTGCGGGTGCCGGCTGCAGTTCCGGCTCCGAAGGTGCCGGAGCCGGGGATTGTGTGAACTGCGGTGGTGCTGGCACCTCATAGCCTTCGTCATCACCGGACGCTACCGGCGCCGCGTGACTGTCAGGCTCTGAATGGTCGGCATCCATGCCCCGGGCTCGTGCGAGAAGCGTTGCCGTACGTTCATCCAGCACGCCCGTGAGCTGGCTGGTATCAGGCTGACGATCGCGCTTGGCAGCAAGGGATAGCTCCAGGGCAACCAGGGCGTCCGCAATATATTCTTTATCCGTTTGTTCCAGCACCATGCCCGCGTCAACGCTGTCCTGCAGTTCCTGCAAGGCGCCCATTAGCGCCTGAGTACCGCTCAGCAGCTCGCGTTCGCCCGCCAGTTCCAGTGCACCGGCAAGCTCGGTCATGGGTTGCTGCGGGTCTTCGCCGGCTTCGCTGGCGAAGCGGGCACGCATGGCTTCTTCCGCGGCATGCATGCTGACCACGCACTCTTCCAGCAGAACTGCCCGGATGCGTCGGTACTCATGGCCTGACAGGCCTGTCAGGCCGGTCGGATCTGATTCCTGTGGTGGCTCGCCCAGCGTTTCGATTTGCTCGGTCAGTGCCGATTCGATAATCAGGAGTTGCGCTGCCAAATTTTCCAACGCCGCTTCCCGGTCTTGCTGGCTGGCTTCCGCCGTTGCCTTGAAGGCAGGTACCAGGTTACCCATGCTTTCCGCTGGACCGGAAAGACCCAGCATGGACAGAGTGACGATCAGTCGGTCCAGTGCTTCTAGGCTCTGGCGCCGATCATCCGCGTCAGCGGCCCCCGTGCGTAGTTCAAGATCCAACGCATCCTTGACGATGGATAACTCGTCCTGCACCGCTGCGCTCACCGTCTCATACATCTCCCGGTCCTGCCCCGAAAGCGTGCCACGGGCTTTCATCATGGCTTCGCTGTCC
>JABSSV010000129.1 GCA_013213875.1 Lysobacterales bacterium | reverse complement strand
GAAGTGCTGCTACCGTGCCAGAAGCCCCAGCAGACTACAATGAGAGGGCGCATTAGACCTCACGTCTCTGTGCGGCGCGAGTTAGAATCGAACCCATGCCCGATCACCTGCGCGCACCGCTGGCCATCATCGTTATCCTGTTCCTGGGGTGGCTCCTGTCCAGCAACCGGCGCGCCATTGTTTGGCGCAGTGTGGGCTGGGGACTGGCACTACAGGTGATCCTGGCGGTACTGGTGCTAAAAACCGGCCCCGGGCAGGCGGCCATGAATTTGGCCAATCGTGTCATCACGGCGCTGGTGGAAACCGCCGAAGTCGGTGCGGAATTTGTCTTCGGCGAGAACTACGCCGAGCACTGGGTGGCCTTTGCCGTGCCCAGCACCATCATTTTTTTCAGCGCCCTGATGGCAGTGCTCTATCACCTTGGCGTGCTGCAGTGGGTGGTGCGCCTTATGGCTTTGGTGGTGGTGCGTGTATTGCCCGTTTCTGGCGCGGAAGCGCTGGCAGCCTGTGCCAATGTTTTTATTGGCAATACCGAATCGCCGCTGATGATCAAACCCTATCTGAAGCGCATGACCGAAGCGGAACTGACCACAGTCATGCTCAGCGGTTTCGCCACCATTTCGGGTGGCATGATGGCCGTCTACGTCGGCTTTGGCGCCCAGGCGGGTTATTTGCTCACCGCCTCACTAATGGCTGCGCCAGCGAGCCTCATGATGGCCAAAATCCTGTGTCCGGAGACAGGCCAGCCTGAAACGCGGGCCGGTCAGCGCGTGGCCATGGAGCGCACGGAAGTCAACGTTTTTGGCGCCCTGTGTAGCGGCGCAGCCACCGGCGCGCGGCTGGCCATTAATGTGCTGGCCATGCTCATCGCCTTCATATCGCTGGCGGCACTGCTTAACATGCTACTGGGCCTGCTGCCGCCCATCAGCGGTACGCCGCTCACGGTGGAGCGCATACTGGGCTGGGCCTTCAGCCCCCTGGCCTGGCTGATCGGCGCAGAAGGCCGTGATGCGCTGGCCGTGGGCCAACTGCTGGGCGTGAAGCTGTTTCTGGGCGAGTTTCTGGCCTATCTGCAACTGGGGGACATGGCCGGCGAACTTTCAGATAAATCCTACGCGATCGCAACTTTTGCCCTGTGTGGCTTTGGCAACTTTGTGGCCGTAGGCATCCAAATCGGTGGCATTGGCAGCCTGGTTGAGAGCCGGCGCGACGATCTGGCCCGGCTGGGGCTGCGCGCCATGCTCGGCGGCACCCTGGTCACACTCATGACCGCTACCATCGCAGGCGTGCTGCTTTGAAGGGCCGCGAGCGGTGAGTGACAGCACCGATCAGCGGCGAACTGACCGGGTGGTCCTGGGCATGAGCGCAGCGCTCGCCGCCTTCTTTTTGTTCACGCTGATGAACGTCTTTGCCAAGCTCCTGGCCGAGCGTCACTCGGTGATCGAAATCGCCTTTTATCGCAACCTGATCGCGCTCCTGCCGTTTCTCGTCATGCTCGGTGTTTTCGGCAAGCGGCAGATCACCCTGATCCGGGCCAAACCGTTCCTCGTCATACTCCGGGCCGTGCTTGGGGCCGTCAGCCTGATGATAACCTTCGCCGCCTTTTCCCTCATGCCCATGGCCGACACGACGGTACTGCTGTTCACCTCGTCGCTGTTCATTCCGGTACTGGGCATGCTGATTCTGAAAGAGTCCGTGGGACCCTGGCGCTGGAGCGCCGTGCTGATCGGCTTTCTGGGGGTCGCCATCATGGCGCAACCGGGTGGCCAGGTGGTGCCGCTGGGCATAGGTCTGGCCCTGGGCGCAGCCTTGTTGCATGCGACCTTGCAAATCGTCCTGCGCTATCTGGGACGCTACGAGCGACCCGAGACGATTACTTTCTATTTCTTTTTAATTGGCACTGTAGTCAGCGCCTTGCCCCTGCCCTGGCTGGCCGTCATGCCAAGCCGTGAAGAGATTCCCTGGTTGCTGGGTGTCGGCTTGTCTGGCGCTGGCGCCCAGTGGTGCCTGACCGTTGCCTTCCGCCATGCGCAGGCCTCTATAGTTACCGTGTTCAATTACAGCGGCATCGTGTGGGCGACCCTGTTTGGCTGGCTGATCTGGGGCGAGTTCCCCTTGCCGGTGGTGATGATTGGCGCCACCATCGTGGTGCTATCCAACGCGGTGGTGATCTGGCGCGAAGCGCGCCAGCGACGCATAACAGGCGCGCGGGTGCGCGCCAAACTGTGACTGACTGACCGCCGCCGGACGGCTAGGGCAGCTTCAACTCCTGACCCGGCTGAATGCGGTCCGGATCGCTGAGCAAATCCCGATTGGCCTCAAAAATATCCATATATTTGCTGCCCTCACCGTAGTGCGCCTTGGCAATGTTCCAGAGCGTATCACCGGCCTGCACCGTGTAGGTTTGCGGTTCAGCACCATCGGGAGCGGCGGGCTCCGTCGCCTCTGGTGCCGGGGCCTCTGCCACCTCAGCAACGGGTTCTTCAACGGCAGGCTCCGGCTCAGCCGGGAGCGGTTCCGGCGCGGCGGGTGCGCCGATTTGCACTTGGCTATCCACCGCTGCAACCTGACTAATGCCGCCCACCAGCTCTGCAACCCGCGCGCTTGTGGCCTCGTCCGGCACGTATCCGCTGATGGTTACCGTGCCGTCACTGGCGAAAGAAAAATCCAGATTCGTAGGATCAATACCCGCCTCACGCAGCACGGTGCTCGGCCCCTTAATGCTATCCACAGCGTTATCACCACCGCCGAGTGCGCTTTTCATCTTGTCGAACAGTCCCATAGCCTTCTCCTCTTTTGTCTCGCCCCCAGCTTAGGTGGAAATCATGTGCACGGCCAGCATGGACATCTCCCGCTGACCCGTTCCGGACTCCTGTCGGAGCCCTGGCTCTAGTATGATCCGCGGTCTATCCCCGCAATCGCTGACTCATGCCTCTGCTAAGACTGGACCAATGCGCGCTTCATTACGGCACCCTGGCACTGCTGGATGATGTGGATTTCGAGCTTAAGCGCGGCGAAAAAGTTGGGCTGCTCGGCCGCAACGGTGCCGGCAAAACTACCTTTTTGAATGTGTTGGCCGGGAAGATACAGCCGGACTCGGGAGAGCGCTGGCTACGCCCGGGCACACGTCTTGCCTGGCTACGGCAGGCCCTGCCGGAAGCCAATGATGAAACGGTCTACGACGTGGTCGCTGCCGGATTACCGGAAGCGGGCGCGCTACTCGCTCGCTACCACCATCTGCTTAACGACGCCGAAGACAGTGGACAAACACCGGATCTGGACGCGCTGGCAAAGGTGCAGGAACAGCTGGAGGCGGTTGACGGCTGGACCCTGCAAACCCGGGTAGAAACCACGCTCAGCCAACTGGGCCTGGACGGCGACGCAAAAATGGCTGCCCTGTCCGGCGGCTGGCGCCGACGCGTCGCGCTGGCACACGCGCTGGTCAGTGAACCGGATATCCTGCTGCTGGACGAGCCGACCAACCATCTGGATATCCCGGCCATTGAATGGCTGGAAGAGCAACTGGCCCGCTTTCAGGGCGCCCTGGTGCTCATCACCCACGACCGCCGTTTCTTACAGAATGTCGCCCAAATCATGGCTGAACTCGACCGTGGCCGGCTCACCGTATGGCAGGGGCGGGGCGGCTATCAGGGCTTTTTGCGCCACCGGGAGGAGCAGCTTGCCGCGGAGGAAAGAGCCCATGCTCTGTTCGATAAAAAACTGGCACAGGAAGAGCAGTGGATTCGCCAGGGCATCAAGGCGCGGCGTACCCGCAACGAGGGGCGCGTGCGTGCCCTCAAGGCCATGCGCACGGAACGCAGCCAGCGCCGTGAACGCCAGGGCAGGGCGGATTTCGGCGTTGAAGACGCCAGTCGTTCTGGCAAGCTGGTGGCGGAGCTGACGCATGTAAGCAAGGCTTTTGACGGGCGCCGCATTATTGAAGACCTGTCAACGCTGATCCGGCGCGGGGACCGCATTGGCATTGTCGGGGCCAACGGCGCGGGTAAATCCACACTGGTCAAGCTCCTGCTGGGCGAGCTGGAGCCGGACAGCGGTACGGTCAAGCTGGGCACGCGCCTGGAGGTGGCTTATTCAGATCAGCTACGGGACCAGCTGGATCCGGAAAAAAGCCTTATGGACAATGTTTGTGGAGGCAGTGAGTTCGTCGAAATTAACGGCAAACGGCGCCACGCGATCGCCTATCTCAGCGATTTTCTGTTCGCGCCTGACCGTGCGCGACAGCCGGTAGGCTCCCTGTCTGGTGGCGAACAGAACCGGGCCGTACTGGCGCGCCTGTTCAGCAAACCGGCCAATTTACTGGTGCTGGACGAGCCGACCAATGATCTGGATATGGAGACGCTGGAGTTGCTGGAGGAAATCCTGCTGGCGTTTCAGGGTACGGTCCTGCTGGTCAGTCACGACCGCGACTTCATGGATAACGTGGTGACCAGCCTGATGGTTATGGACGGCCAGGGTGGCGTAGATGAGCGGGTCGGTTCCTACTCAGACTGGGAACGCAGCGGTGGCCGCCTGAACAGTTCAGCGGACGCACCGGAGCCAGCATCAGAACCCGCCGCGCCCACCCACTCGGCGAAGAAGCCCGCCCAAGCAGCAAAACGCTCCTATAAGCTGCAGCGGGAATTGGATCAGCTTCCGGCCCGGATCGAAGAACTGGAACAGCAGCTGCAAGAGCTGGAAACACGCATGGCCGAAGCGGGGTTTTTTAACGGTGATGCAGCCACGGTTCGCCAGACCACCCAACGTCATGAAGCGATACAGGGCGAACTGGAAGCGGCTTTTGCACGTTGGGATGAGCTGGAAGACAGCAGCCAGACCACCTGCCACGGACCGCATGGCTGATTGATATCATTTCATCAAGGACGCGTTTCGTTCACTGACGAACCCGCGCCTGCCCGAACAAATACCAGCAAGACAGGCAAGAGCTGCGGACATGGCTATACTGGGGGACTCTATTTTTTTCATCAAGGAGCATCACCATGCGTCAACGGTTTACTGATTTGACCCGAATTGCCATGCTGGGCATGGCGCTGCTGCTGGCGCTACCGGCAACGGCCAACGCGGATGCCAGCGGATTGCTGTCCAGTCTCACCAGCCAGCTGGGCGTTTCTGAGGAACAGGCCAGCGGTGGCGTTGGGGCCATCTTTGACTACGCCAAGAACAATCTCAGCGCCGATGACTTCGCGACCGTCGCCAGTGGTATTCCCGGCATGGACGGCCTGTTGTCCAAAGCACCGGAAGTCGCGGCAGACAGCGGCCTTATGGGCGCTGCTACCAGCATGCTGGGCGACAGCGGTGGCACGCTGGGTGGCATCGCCAGCCTCGCGGGCAGTTTCGAAGCGCTCGGGCTGGATGCGGATATGGTGAGCCAGTTCCTACCGTTGGTCTATGACTACGTGGGCGGCGCATCGGGCGCGGACGCCATGGGCCTGCTCAAAGGACTGTTTTAGACGCATGCCGGCAATCATCGGCGTGCACCACCGCAAGCTGTTCAATTTTTTTGGGTCCGCATGTCGCTGGCCCACTTAACTCGGGGGAATACCATGGATCCACTACAACTCGGCGCCCAACTACTGGGTGACAAACTTGGTCTGAAGCTCGAACCGTCTACGGTGCAATCTGCACTCAGCTCATTGATGGGCGACGGCAAGGGCGGGATCGACCTGCAGGGGCTGGTAAGCCAGTTCAGCGCCAGCGGCGGCCTGGGCGATTTGGTTCAGTCCTGGCTGGGCGACGGCGGCAACCTGCCCATCTCGGCCGACCAGATCAGCGGCTTGTTCGGGCAGGACAAGATGAATGCCTTTGCCGGTGCCATCGGTACCGACGCCGGTCAGGCTGCGGGCGGATTGGCGGATATGCTGCCGCAGTTGCTCGACCAATCCAGCAGCGGTGGCAGCCTGCTCGATATGGCGGGTGGCGCAGAAGGGCTTATGGGCATGGCCAAGTCGTTCCTGCGCTGAGCGCGCTGCAGGAAAATCAGGCGCCCGCTGGGCGTCTGAAAGTAAAAAGCCCCGGCTTTGAGGCCGGGGCTTTTTCGTTCGTCACAGCAAACCCTGTCAGCGGTCCGGGTCCCGCATGCTTACCGCATCAAAATCCACTTCGCCCGCTTCACTGCCGAGTGTAATAAAGGTTTTCCAGGTACCTGCAGGCGCTGTAAACACGGCCTGAATCTCGGTCCACTCGGGCCCGATTTCAAAAACCTGATTTTGCGCATTGCCGCGGCCATAGAGGGGCTGCTCTTCGAAGTCGGCGCCTAGCCGAGCCGTAGCGCTGCCGGTTGCGGCCCGGACACGCGCGGTCACCTCATAGCGTTGTCCTGCTGCCGTTGCACCGGGTTCGAAGTCGCCCGTTGCCTCGGTACCCTGATGAACCTCCTCACCCGCTTCCAGGCGTATATAAAAATCGCCCTCATAGGTGCCGGTCGGGTCTCTGCGACGCTCTACACCATCTTCCGCATAGCGCCAGCCGAAAGCATTGAAGTTGCCGGGCGCAGCGGCTTCGAAGCCGCCGTTGGCCACATTGAAATCCCGACCCCAACCATCGATCGAGTCAACCGATCGCACCAACTCGAAGCCCAGATCCAACGCCGCGATCGCCTCCGCCAGAAAGCGTGCCTGACCCCCATGTTCAGCCATGGCGCCATGAAACTGCTCCCAAATCCAGGGGTAGCGCACCGCCGTCAGACGGCCGCCAATCTCATCCACCACCTCGGTCACGTAGTTGGCCGGCTCATTCAGATCCCAGCCATAGGCGTTGTAGAGGATGATGTGCGGCTGTGCGCCATAAACCTCGCGCAGACGCGCCACCACCTGCCGATAGCGCGCCTTGATGGTGTCCACCTGATCACTGCCGGTTACAGCATAAATATCATTGGCACCGGCATTAACGACAATCACCTGGGGATCAAAGCCATCCCGGTAATCCGGATCGGG
>JABSSV010000128.1 GCA_013213875.1 Lysobacterales bacterium | reverse complement strand
CGCGAATTCATCCTCCATCTCGGCCAATACGCGTTGCGCAAATGCCTCGCTGTCCACCAGCAGACCGATTTCCGAGTTCCAGATGCGGGAGCGCGGATCCATATTGAAGGACCCGATCATGCTGTAGCGCCGGTCGATGACAAATGCTTTCGTATGCAGGCCAGCGTGCGCGTTGTCGGCGCGGTCATCCAGGGAATCGTAATAGGCCAGCAGAGCCGCATCGGCGCGCAGTTCATAAAGCTCTACCCCTGCTTCCAGCAGCGGCTTGCGGTACTTTTTGTAATGTCCATGGACGGACAGGTGGTTATTGGACAGCAGGGAATTGGTCATCACCTGATAGCGAACGCCGCGCTCGATATCGCCAGCGATGGCAGCAATGCCTTCCTGCGTAGGAATCAGGTAGGCCGTCTGCACCACCACTTCCTCTTTCATTTCCGGGTGCAAGCGTTCCGCGAGCTTGACGAAGGCGGAGGTTTGTCCGCCTTCAAAACGTTCCAGCGTGTCGACCACGACCTCCGCCGGTGCCCAGTCCATGCCCTGTTCCAGGGCGCGCAGTCGTGCTTCTAATTCCGGCTGCGCCAGCGGCACGCGGTAGGGCATGGCGGCGAGAAAATCACCCAGCCGGTCATCCAGTGCCGCACGCATGCCCTGTAGCTGTGTCGGCGACAGGGTCTGGGTAAAGATCACTTCAACGGGCACCGCATGGCGCGAATTCCAGTATTCGTCGAAGGCAGCCCCGGCTTCCCGCGCGGCCGGGCCCACGGTCAGCACGTCCAAATCCCGAAAGTTGAGCTTGGGATCGATGCCAAAGTAGTCATCACCAATATTTCTGCCGCCCAGTATGGCGACCGCATTGTCGACCAGAAAAATTTTGTTGTGCATGCGGTGATTGAGCTCACCCTTGCGACCGATAAAGTTCAGGTTACGGCCCAGCCCCCGGGCGCCGACCGGATTAAAAACCCGCACCTCAACCTGCGGATGGGTGTTGATGGACGCGTAGACCTGATCGCGGCCACGGTGGTAGATGTCGTCGATCAGGATGCGTACCCGCACGCCCCGGTCAGCGGCCTCCAGTACCTGATGCAACAGCGCCTGGCCGGTGGTGTCGCCTTTCCAGAGGTAATACTGGAGGTCCAGCGTATGTTCCGCCTGAGCCGCCAGCGCGAAGCGGGTCACAAATGCCTCGTCACCGCGGGGTAGCAGGCGCACGCCGGAGCGTCCGGCGCCGGCGCCATCACTTTGTTGAAAGAAAGCGCCCATGCGCGTGGACTCCGGTTCGTGCCACGCGCTGCTCGCTTGTTGCTCAAACTGATCGGGGATAGTGGTGCAACCGTTCAGCAAGAAAAGCAGCAGACAGGCCAGGCTGGAAAGACGCATAAAGGTTCCGATCACTTCCGTCACTCGCAGCCTAGCACAGCCTGTAGCGGGACTTGCTGCGCTATCATGCGCTTTACTAGGTAGCTTGAGATCAGACATGGGCACATCAAAAGGACGCGCGCTGGGCATCGGTGGGGTTTTCTTTCGATCTTCCGATCCGGTTCAGCTGGGTGAATGGTATCGAGCGCATCTGGGGTTGGAGATTGAGGCCTGGGGTGATACCCGGGGCACCAGCTTTGCGCCTCATGACATGCCTGAGAATGCTTTTACGGTCTGGAGCGCTTTTGGCCGGGACACGCAGTATTTCGGGCCCTCCGGGCAGAGTTTCATGATTAATCTGGTGGTGGACGATCTGAATGCGGCCCTGCTGCGCGTTAAGCTCGCCGGCGCGGAGGTGCTGGAGGAGCGTGAAGAAGCGGATTTCGGCCGTTTCGGCTGGTTTGTGGATCCCGATGGTAATCGCGTTGAGCTGTGGGAGCCGCCGGCAGAGCTGCCGTCTGCTGAAGAAGGAGACCCGTCATGAGTAGCGAGCTGGTCGCACTCCGGTCACGCGTGGAAGAACTGGAAACACAGATGGCGTTTCAGGAAGAGCTGCAGCGCCGTCTCGACGACACGGTGGCGCGGCAGGACCGGGAGCTTTTAGAGCTTAAGCGTCAGCTCAAAGCTCTGGTGCTGCGTCTGGATGAAATGCGTGATGCTGGCGGCGGCAGCTTTTCCGCGGCCGATGAAGTGCCGCCACACTATTAGCGGTTCAATCCCAGGGTAGCTCGAGCGCAGGCTCCTGCATGCGCGCCAACTGCTCGCGCAGCCCGAGCACCAATTCTTCCCAGTAGCGGGGCTCGCCGAACCATGGGAAGGCGCGGGGAAAAGCGGGATCGGCCCAGCGTCGTGCCAGCCAGGCAGCGTGGTAGAGCATGCGCATCGTGCGCAGTGCTTCAATGAGCTGCAGCTGGGCCATAGGGAACGGCGCGAATTCCCGGTAGCCGTCCAGTAAATCCTTCATCTGCAGGGCCATTTCTTCGCGCTCCCCTGACAGAAACATCCACAGGTCCTGCACGGCCGGGCCCGACTGGCAATCGTCAAGATCGACAAAAAACGGTCCGTCCCGCCACAGGATATTGCCCACATGACAGTCTCCATGCAGGCGAATGGGATTGATGGCTCCGGTGCGTTCCCAGGCGGCGCGCACATGTGCCATCAGGTCTTCGCCGAGGCTGGCAAAGGCCGTGTGTAGGTGAGCGGGTAGCCAGGGGCCTTCCGCAATGGTGGCCAGCGCGTCATCGCCAAAGCGCTGCGGTGTGAGCGCGGGCCGGTGCTGGAAGTCCTGCGCCGCGCCGACCGCGTGGATGCGGCCCATAAAGCGTCCCAGCCAGAGCCGCGTGTCCCGCTGGTCCAGTTCGGGTGCGTGGCCACCGCGGCGTTCAAACAGGGCGAAACGAAAGCCTTCAAAGTGATGCAGGGTCTGGCCTTCAAAAGCCAGCGGTGGCACCAGTGGTATCTCCTGTGCGGCCAACTGCCCCGCGAAGGCATGCTCCTCCAGAATCTGTGCGTCGCTCCAGCGGCCGGGTCGATAGAATTTCGCTACCAGCGGCGCGGCCTCTTCCAGCCCAACCTGGTATACCCGGTTTTCATAGCTGTTCAGCGCCAGCAAACGCCCGTCACAGAGCAGGCCGATGGACTCCACGGCGCGCAGCACCGTATCCGGTCCGAGCTCGTAGTAAGGTGTGTTGTCCGTAGCGTCCGTCATGGCGGGCATCTTAGCCGTTCAGGGGGTTCCGTGCCCCCTTGTCACGCCGCAGGGTGTAGCATGGGGCTTTCTGCAAGGATCCGCTCGCATGAGCAACGGCACCAAAAATCTGGCCCTGTACTGCGATTTTGAAAATATCGCCTTGGGTGTGCGTGATGCACGCTACGCCCGCTTCGACATTCAGGAGGTGTTGGAGCGGCTGCTGGTGAAGGGCAATATCGTGGTGAAAAAAGCCTACTGCGACTGGGAGAGGTATAAAGATTTCAAACGCGATATGCATGAGGCCAGCTTTGAGCTGATCGATATCCCGCACCGACGTCAATCGGGTAAAAATTCGGCAGATATTCGCATGGTGGTTGATGCCCTGGATCTTTGTTACACCAAATCACACGTTGACTGTTTCGTTATCATCTCCGGCGATTCGGACTTTTCACCGCTGGTATCCAAGCTGCGTGAGAACAACAAGCTGGTCATAGGCGTGGGCGTTAAGGAGTCCACTTCTGACTTGCTGATCGCTAATTGCGATGAGTTTATCTACTACGAAGATATTGTGCGCAAAGCCAAACGCCGCACGCCCAAATCGCGCGGTGCGGCACCGACGGAGGCCGCCGAGCCGGCGACCGAGCAGCCCGCAGCTGCGACCAATGGCAATCATGCGCGCAAGGGTGAGGAGCGTCGCAAGAAAGCCCATGAGCTGGTGCTCTCGACGCTGGAAGACATCAGCAGTGAGCGTGACGACCAGAGCAATATCTGGGGGTCTATGGTGAAGCAGGCCATCAAGCGAAGGAAGCCGTCATTTTCAGAGAACTATCACGGCTTCCGGTCTTTTGGCAGCTTGCTGGAAGACATGGAGCAAAGCGAGCTACTGGCCCTGGAGCATGACAGCAAGTCCGGTGGCTACATCATTACGGATTTCCGCCGCGACTAGGTCTCAGGACTCACGCCAAGCTGATCCAGTGTTTCCGCAGCATGGCGCGCATGCGGGATAACGATCGAGCCGCCCACCATCAAGGCCACGGCTAGCGCCTCGTCCAGTTCCTGTTTATCGCAGCCTTCCTCCACGCAGCGTTGCAGGTGGTAGTCGATACAGTCGTTGCAGCGCAGTACGGCCGAAGCCACCAGCCCCATAAGTTCCTTGTTTTTTACGGACAGGGCACCGTCACCATAGACCTGCTTGTCCAGGCTCATAAAGCGCTTGATGGCCATATTGTCGGTTGCCAGCAGTTTTTCGTTGCCGCGCTTGCGGCGTTCCAGAAAGGCGTCGAAAGAAGCATCCATGATCGTTATCCGGTGGTTGCGAGGGTCACAGCTTACCCAAGCACCGGGTGGCTGAGTAGCGTCCGGTGGCAGCGGGCAAATTTGCCAAGCGCCTCGGCCTTCGGTAGCTTGGGGGTGCAAGTCCCATTGCGCCTGGTCGCCTATCGCCGGGCCGGAGAACACCATGAAATTAATGACTCTCGGTTTTTTGGCAGCGCTGCTAGCGCTGTGCACCTTCAACGCGAACGCCGATTCCAATTACCGCGCGACCTTTGTTTTTACCCATCTGGGTGAGGAGATCGCGCGCCAGCAGCTGGATCTGGTGGATGGGGAAGAAGCGGTTTATCAACAGCTCTCACCGGGAGCGGTCAGCTACCGGCTCGCGGCCAGTGCTGAGCCGGCCGGTAACGGAGACGTTTTTGTGCGGCTGCGCTTTAGCAGCGGGCGCCTGGACAGTCAGCCGCGACTGCTGGTGACGCCCGGCGAGTCCGTGGCCATGACCGATGGCGCGCTGGCCATAGAGCTGCAGCTGGAGCCGCTGGCCCGGGACACTCAGGGCTAGCTTCAGAGCGGCTCCAGCCAGCCGCGTGAATCGCTGGTACGGCCGTCAAACAGGCCAAAAAAGGCCTGCTGCAACTGCTCCGTCACCGGACCACGACCGCCGTTGCCGATAAGCATGTGGTCGACCTTACGCACCGGCGTGATCTCTACCGCGGTGCCGGTCATGAAGATTTCTTCGGCAGCATAGAGCTGTTCCCGAGAAATGGATTGCTCTTCCACCGTCATGCCCAGGTCCCGGGCCAGCTTGATGGCCGTATCGCGCGTGATGCCGCTGAGAATGGAGGCGGCCACCGGCGGGGTCAGAATGCGTCCGTCGCTGACCACAAACACGTTCTCACCGCTGCCTTCGCTGACCAGTCCGTCGGTTCCCATGGCAATGCCTTCAGTAAAGCCGCGCTCGCGGGCCTCGGAAACGATCAGAAAGGATGACAGGTAATTGCCGCCGGCCTTGGCGCCAGCCGGGATCGTGTTGGGCGCTACGCGCTGCCAGGAACTGACGCAGACTTCGACGCCACGATCCAGGACCCCTTCACCGAGATAGGTGCCCCAGTCAGCCACGATAACGGCTGTTTCAATCGCGCTTAATTCCCCCGGCATGAGGCCTAGCCCCACATCGCCACGGAACGCTATCGGACGCAGATAGGCAGACTCCAGTGCGTTCTCCTGCACCGTTTGCCGGCAGGCCGCGTGCAGTTCGTCAAAGCTGTAGGGGATCGGCATGCGATACACTTCGGCAGACCAGAAAAAACGCTTCAGATGGTCGCTGAGGCGGAAAATGCGGGTGCCCTGATGGGTGCGGTAGGCGCGAATGCCTTCGAACACCGAAGATCCGTAATGCAGCGCGTGGGTGCGGATATTTACCGTGCACTCATTGAAAGGTCGAAGCTGGCCGTTAAACCAAGCCTTAAATTCATCGCTCATGGCGGAGGTGTGCCTCTGGGAACCGGCTACAGAGTATCCGCTCGCCCATGCGTCGGTGCAAGTTTGGCCTCCGGATGGCTGGCAAGCGCTGCGCTCAGCCGCTACCGTAGGCCCTCGCGTTGTGACCGCTGGCTCGGGTCAGAGGTAATCTCGCTGTCAAAAAGATTTCATTCCGGAGTGTAAATGGACGATCAGGCCTACGACCCCGCTTTTGCCCAGGCCGTGTTGGATGGGCTCGCGGCGACGCCGAAGCGGCTGTCATCACAGTACTTTTATGATGCCGCCGGTGACCGTTTGTTCCAGCAGATTATGGCCAGCCCGGAGTACTACCTTACGGACTGCGAGCGGGCCAGCCTGCAAGAACACAGTGATGCCATGGCAGTGGCGCTGAGTCCCGGCGGCCCCTTTGAACTGCTTGAATTGGGTGCCGGCGATGGCAGCAAGATCGGCTTTCTGCTCGATGCGCTGCATAGGCGAGAGGCGGAGTTCATTTACCGTCCGCTCGATATTTCGGCCCATGTGCTGCAGCTTCTGGCCGAGCGGGTTCGGCCCGGTCGGCCCTGGCTGGATGTGCAGCCCCTGGCGGTGAATTACATGGACTGGCTGGCGCAGCCCCGGCGCCCGGGCATCCGCCGGGTGTTTGCGTTTATGGGCTCGAATCTGGGTAACTTCAGCGAGGCGGTTGCCATTGCCTTTCTCGCCGCCCTGCGCGGGGCCATGACGGCCGGCGATTTTCTGCTGGTCGGCCTGGATCTGAAAAAGGATCCGGCCATCATTCGCGCGGCCTATAACGACAGCGCCGGAATAACGGCCGCTTTCAACCTCAACCTGCTGGAACGCATCAACCGGGAGCTGGCTGCAGACTTTGACATTGCACGCTTTCAGCACTGCCCGAGCTATGACCCGAAGTCGGGTGCTGCGCGGAGCTTTCTGGCCAGTTGTTGCGACCAGCAGGTCTATCTGGCGGCGCTTGACCGTCGCTTCCATTTCGCGGCCGGTGAGCGTATGCAGATGGAAATCAGCCAGAAGTATGACGCGGCTCTTATTGACCGCATCACACAGGCGGCCGGCTTCGCGGTAGCCCATCGCTACTATGATGAGCGGCGCTGGTTTACCAACCAGCTTTGGGTCCCTGCGGGCGGCTAGTCCGGTTCCTCGCGCCACTGGGTCTGCAAGGGCTGGCGTCGGGGCGGATTAGCCGGCGCGCCGTAGTGAGTGGCCAGATACTCCACCAGCGGCGCTTCCGCCGAGCCCAAATCCCACAGCTTGTGCTCTGCCTGCATCCAGCGAATCAGGCCGGTCCAGTGCTCTGCATCGCCGCGATTTTGCGTCACCAGGGCGAGGGAATGGCAGGCACTGCAATGGGCCTGAACTAGGGATTTGCCCGGGCCCTCAACCAGCGCTCCCGGCTTCAGGTCCCTCTGGGCCTGTGTGAGCACCGGAGCGCATGCCAGTGCCAACACGGCCCCTGAGCACCAGGTCCTCATGGCGGGCTTAAACCGCATAGACAGCCACTCGGTGGGTGGCATTGTTCAAGTAACCCTTGGGGTTCCAACCCGGCAGGACCATGGGCTGGGCACGCCCGGCGCTGTCCGTGGCTCGTGCCCAAAGCTCGTAGTAGCCGCGCTGGGGTAGCTGCAAGAGCAGGGACCAGCGTTGCCAGGCCAGGCGGTTGGCGGGCGGTTCCAGGGCGGCCTGCAGCCAGCTCTGGCCAAAGTCCATGGACAGTTCTACCTGCGCCACGCTGAGGTCGCCGCCCCAGGCGTGACCACGCACCTCCAGCGGCTCCGCTTGCGGATGGCGCAGGCCCGTTTGCGGCGCGGTAATCAGGGATTTCACAGGCATGGATTCAATAATGCACATATCCTCGGCGGCCACCGTTGCTCCGGGCGCCACCGGTTCGCAGGGTACGCGGTAGGAACTGCCGCCCATTTTTGCGCCATCGTGGACCCGATCCCGAATCAACAGGCCTTGCAGCCACTTGCCGGACACGGAGCCGGGCCAGCCGCCGATCGCAAGCCTTAAGGGGTGACCATGCAGCGGGTGCAGTGCTTCCCCATTCATGCCAAAGGCAATCAGCGATTCTGGCTCCAGCGCTTTGGCCAAGGGTATGCCGCGTGAAATGGCCTGCTTGTCCGGGTCGCCGGACAGATGGCGATCGGCACCGGTGTAGGCCACGTAAACCGCATCCTCGGCAATACCACAGTCCTCCAGCACGTCAGCCAGCCTGACGCCGTCAAACACGGGACAGGCAACAGCCCCGAGGGTCCACTGATTGCCGGAAGCGGGCGGTTGGAATTCGGCCCGGCCATTACCGCCGCATTCAATCACCAATTGCTGGCTGACCGTGGTAAAGCGCTTCTTCAGTTCTGCGATGGAAAAGCGCTTAGGTTGACGCGCTGATTCGCCGCCCACGGTCAGGGTCCAGTCTGCCGCAGTGGCTGCCGCCGGGGGAATGCCGTTGTTGCGCACAAACATGCGCGCGGCCGATGTCACGTTTTCATCCAGCAGGTGGGCGGGCGTCTCGGCGTTTATCGGGCGGGCGTGCAGTAAGGTTAGGCGCGGGTCTTTACCCGTCAGGGTAAAGGGGGCGCTGCTGTCGGCTAGGGCGGCGGGTATCAACCCGGCCGGCATGGTGGCGTGGAACACCACATCTGCCCCCAGCGCCGCGCTCATGGTACCGAGACCGCTCAGAAAGCCGCGGCGGGTGAGCGGGTGAGAGCGGCGGCCGAAGACGCGTTCATCGGCGCCAATCGGATCCGCTGCGTAGAGGGCATGTAGCCCTTTTTTCTGTCGTTTCATCTCAGGCTCTGACGCGTTCGCTGGCGCTTCTGTCTGACGCTTGTTCCTGGCTTCATTGACCTGCTGCGGTCTGCCTCAACAAGCGCCGCCGGTCCTTAGTATGGCATGTATCGGCAAGCGCGCGAGGCCCGTGTCAGCCCGATTTGAGCGCGATCTGGAGCGGGTGCGGTCCCCTTGCAGCTATTATCTGCAGCCTGTGCAACGGTCCACGCGTGGCACCTATTAAGTCGCAAGTGATACTCTTTGGCGCCAGAAGAGCCTGCGATGGAGGCTTTGGCCGCGGGGCCAGCAGCGATTCGCCGGCCATTTATCAACTAAATACACCCAGACAACTCGGGGGCAGTCACCTATGCAAGAGTTCATTTTTACTTTCGATTCCGCATTTGAGATGTGGACTTTCTGGATTGCGGTGATTGCACTGGCCGGCTTTCTCCTGGCCGGTCTTTTCATCATCACGCGCCCGGAACCGGAGGTGGTCGGTCATCCCAAGGGGCTCTTCGTTCTGTTCCTGGCGGAGATGTGGGAGCGGTTTTCCTACTACGGCATGCGGGCGCTGTTGATTTTCTACCTGGTACAGCACTGGCTGTTCTCGGATAGCGAAGCGTCGATTATCTATGGCGCCTACACGGCTTTGGTTTACATCACGCCAGTGGTTGGGGGCTATCTGGCTGACCGCTATCTGGGCCAGCGCAAGGCGGTTCTTTTTGGCGCCATCCTGCTGACTTTTGGTCACTTCTTCATGGCTTTCGAGGGTGGTGGTGGTCAGGCCGACCCCATGATCAATGTTTTCTGGTTGGCTCTGGCGCTGATTATCGTTGGCTCGGGCTTCCTGAAAGCCAATATCTCGGTCATTGTCGGCCAGCTTTATGCCCGCACCGATATGCGGCGGGACCCGGCCTACACGATCTTCTACATGGGTATTAATGTGGGCGCCGCGACCGCATCCATCATCTGCGGCTATCTCGGTCAAACCTATGGCTGGAAATACGGTTTCGGTCTGGCCGGTCTGGGTATGCTGATCGGCCTGGTTTTCTTCATCCTGGGCAAGCCCCTACTGCTTGGCAAGGGTGAGCCGAAAGATCCGTCCAAGCTCAGCGGTGGACGGGAATTCGGTATCTATGGCCTGGGTCTGGCCATGGTGGCGCTTTGCTGGGTCGCCATTCAGTATCAGGACATGGTCGGATATGTGCTCGGCGCATTCGGCGGCGCCCTGGTGCTGTACGTGTTAATTATCGCCGTCACCAAGCTGCCAAGCGAGGAACGCGACCGGATTCTTGCCGCTATGTTCCTTATCCTCGTGTCCATCGTGTTCTGGGCGCTGTTTGAACAGGCGGGCTCTTCCCTGAACCTGTTTACGGACCGTCACGTGGACACGCAGGGCGTCAATGCCTCCATGTTCCAGTCCATCAACGCCATATACATAGTTTTGCTGGCGCCGCTGTTTGCCATGCTGTGGCAGGGGCTGGGCGCCCGCGGCATGGAGCCATCAGCGCCGATGAAATTCGGTCTGGCCGTGGTGCAGGTCGGGTTGGGTTTTCTGGTCCTGGTCTGGGGTGCTGAGGCGGTGGGCATCAACGTGCCGACACCGGTTATCTTCATCTTTCTGATTTATCTGCTGCACACCACGGGCGAGCTCTGTCTCTCCCCGGTGGGGCTGTCCGCCATGAATCGACTCAGTCCTGCGCACATGGCCTCCCTGATCATGGGCACCTGGTTTTTTGCTTCCGCCACCGGCAACTTTGCCGCTGGTCTGATTGCGGCGGCAACCGGTGCCGAGGGCGTCGGGGAGGACGCGGGTAAACAGGTGGTTCTGGATGTCTACACGACGGTGGGCTGGTATGCGGTAGCCATCGGTGTGGGGGTCATGGTGATCAGTCCGCTGGTTAAAAAGCTCATGCATCTGGACACGCTGAAAGATGATGCCGGTGACCAGGGCCTCGCGGGCGGGGCTGAAGTCGGTCTGGAAGCGTCGGAAGCGGGCGTACATCCGGAAACGCGTTCCTAGCCACGCGATCATCGTCTGCTCAAGCCCGCGCAACGCGGGCTTGATGGCGAGTCGCTGGGCGCTGTTAAACTCTTAGCCTGTCCCTGCCAGGTGGTTGCGAGGCGCTATGCCCAAAATTCATTGTTTCGCCGGTCTAATTGCTGTTCTAACGCTTGGGCTTATGGCCTGCAGCAGCGAGGAGGCGCCGCCGCTGGCACCTGTGCCGGCCGCACCCGTCGCCAGCCCTGATCCCTGGGTGGAATTTATTGATCGTGAACTGGAGGCGCATCTGGCAGCGCATCCGGCCTGGGCCGTGAGCCAGGGTCGGCATGAATATGACGGGCAGCTGCCGGATTGGAGCGAGGCGGGTCTGAAGCGGGAAGCGGCGCGCTTGAAGGCGGCGCGGCGCGCGGCCCGGGCTTTTGCTTCGGAGACGCTGAGGCCGGAGCAGCAGTACCAGCGCGACTATTTTATTTCCCGCATTGATCACGATTTGTTCTGGCTCGAGAAAGCGCGCTGGCCCATGCGCAATCCGCAGTTCTATCTGGGCTGGATGAGTGACTCACTGGATCCATCGCCCTATCTCACGCTGGACTATGCGCCACCCGCGGAGCGTATGGCCGCATTCACGCGCTATCTGGAGGCCATTCCCGAGGCCGCCAAGCATATCCGCGCCAATCTGCGCATGCCCATGCCGGAAAGCTGGTTGCAGCTGGGTGTGGACGCCTTTGGCGGTTACGCCAGCTACTTTCGTGATGAGGTGCCAGCAGCCTGGGCTGCGGTGGATGATAGCGCGCTGCAACAGCGCTTTAGCGCTGCGAACGCTCGTGCCATTGCGGCCATGCAGGGTCTGGCGGACTGGCTGGAATCGAGCCGTAATATCGCCGACCAGAACTTTGCCCTAGGCGAAGCGCTCTATAAAGAGATGCTGTGGGATACGGAGCGGGTGCGTATTGACCTGGAGACGCTGGAACAGCTGGCGCGCCGTGATATGGCGCGCAATGTGGCGGCCTTGCGTCAGGCCTGTGGAGCATTCGCCCCGGGCCGGGAAATACCGGATTGTGTGGCGCAGATGGCCGCGCCTACACCTACGCCGCACAAGGGGATGCTCAGGGTCTCTTGGCCAGGCGCGTTGGTGGTGATCAGCAGCGTGCCTCGGTCTCTGCCCCCGTCGGTCGGCG
>JABSSV010000127.1 GCA_013213875.1 Lysobacterales bacterium | reverse complement strand
GCTTGATATCGAAGATTGCCTAGATTTTTTGAGTCTGCCCTGAAGTCAGGGTTGTCTCACTGTTACATACGAAAAACCGGGCAAATCCATGTCAAGGTTGCGGTGAAAAAACACCCTGTCCCTCGCCCTGCTCCGGCCGGTCAGAATAAAACGTTGACGGCATGGTGGCGTTGCAGCGGATTTCGGGGCCGTAGGTACAAAAGCAGCGCCTCTAGGCGCGCTGATCGGCGCGTTCAGCAGGCGCTGACAATCCAAACTCCTGATGCAACCGGTTAAGGGAATCACTGGCGCGCTGCCTCTGACGTCGCTGCGCTGCGAGGGCGGAAATCAGCAGCACACTGCCCAAAAAGCCCATGGCCAGTCCCAGACTCAGAGACAGGCCGCCAATGTAGCCGAACCAGAGCCCCATGCCCGGCAGTAACAACAGCAGCACGGTTAGGGCTTTTATATGCGTAGGAAGGGTCATCCCGTCATGGCTCCTAGTACGTTAGGGCACCATGATCCAGCGCCAGGGAACGGGTCGCTTGTCCGGTTAAGACAGGGTTTTGACCGCTTCTACTGGGTGCCAGCAGCTTGCCAACGCGCCCGCAGCCCCGGCCGACAGCCAATCTGCTCCTGGAGGGTTCTGGAGGTGACAGGCCGTAGAGGAAAACCCGGCCTGAGTTTGTCTTGCGTTAGCACAGCGGCGAGGCCGCTGTTTTAAAGAATTGGAGGCCCGGGTCGGAATCGAACCGGCGTACACGGCTTTGCAGGCCGCTGCATAACCACTCTGCCACCGGGCCTCTGGTCATCGTTCGCGATTTTACACATCCCCACCGGACGCGTCACCCCATTTGGAACACACCGGAAGCAAAAAACCCGGCCCTGCGAGCAGAACCGGGTTGTGCAAATTTGGAGCGGGTGATCGGGCTTGAACCGACGACCTTCTCGTTGGCAACGAGATGCTCTACCAGCTGAGCTACACCCGCGAACAGGAGGCGTATTCTAGAGAATTCCCCACCCGTGTCAACACCTGTGAGACAGGTTTTTCGTTCCCGGACAGCGGGTCGTCCATCCTTGTGCACCATGACACCATGTTGCGATGTTTATGGCACAATAGCGCCCTTTCCACCATCCCTCAGGAATTATGGGCAAAGAAGACGTCATTGAAATGGAAGGCCGGGTGCTCGAAACCCTGCCCAACACCATGTTTCGCGTAGAACTGGACAACGGACACATCGTGACCGCACACATTTCCGGTCGCATGCGCAAAAACTACATCCGCATTCTCACCGGCGATAAGGTCAAGGTCGAGCTGACCCCCTATGACCTCTCCAAAGGCCGTATTACCTACCGCATGAAGTAAGTCATCTGGCACGCCAGGTGCGTGCCTCAGATCAGGAATCGGTCGATGTCGGGAGCGCTTTCTGCGCGCCCGTGTTGTTGATGCTGGTCACGGCCAGTCGGTCACCCTCATCCGCCAGGTCGACGGTCACCTCGCCCCCTTCTGCCAGCGCCCCGAATAACAGTTCATCAGCCAGCTGCCGCTTGATGTGCTCCTGAATCACGCGCTTCATGGGGCGTGCCCCCATTTTCGGATCGAAGCCCTGCTCCGCCAGCCAGGCCCGTGCCGCTGGCGTTACCGTGAGGCTCACGTCCTTTTGCGCCAGCTGTGCCTCCAGCTCCAGCACGAACTTGTCCACGATCAGCAGGATCACCTCGAAGTCCAGAGAGGCAAACTGAATGATCGCATCGAGCCGGTTGCGGAACTCGGGGGCGAAAGCCTTGCGTATGATCTCCATGGAATCGCTGGAGTGATCCTGATCCATAAAACCAATGCTGCGGCGCGCACTTTCCCGCGCCCCGGCGTTGGTGGTCATGATAATAATGGCGTTGCGGAAATCGGCTTCACGACCATTGGCATCGGTTAGCTTGCCATGGTCCATGATCTGCAACAGGATGTTGAGCAGATCTGGATGCGCTTTCTCTATCTCATCCAGCAAAATCACCGCATGGGGCGTTTTGTTAATCGCCTCGGTGAGTAAGCCGCCCTGGTCAAATCCCACGTAGCCGGGAGGCGCTCCCACCAGCCGGGAGACGGCGTGCGCCTCCATGTATTCGCTCATATCGAAACGCACTAGGTCGATGCCCATGACCAGGGCAAGTTGACGGGTGACTTCGGTTTTGCCCACGCCGGTGGGGCCGGCGAAGAGAAAGTTGCCGATGGGCTTGTCCTCTTCTCCGAGGCCCGAGCGCGCCATTTTTATCGCTGCCGCCAGTGCTCCGATGGCCTCATCCTGGCCGAATACCACCAGTTTGAGATCACGCTCTAGGTTACGCAGGGCATCACGATCAGAACGAGATACCTGGCGCGGCGGTATGCGTGCCATGCGTGCCACGATGTCCTCAATGTCTTCCGCGCCCAATTCGGCCTTGCGCTCTTCTTCCGGCAGCAGGCGCTGACGCGCGCCCGCCTCATCGATCACGTCAATGGCCTTGTCCGGCAGATGCCGATCATTAATGTGGCGGGCTGCGAGTTCGGCCGCCGCGACCAGCGCTTCATCGGCATAAACCACATGATGATGCGCTTCAAAGCGGCTCTTGAGCCCACGCAGAATGTCGATGGTTTCGCTGACGCTCGGCTCGACGATATCAATTTTTTGAAAGCGACGTGCCAGAGCGCGATCCTTCTCAAAAACGCCACGAAATTCCTGAAAGGTGGTGGAACCAATGCAGCGTAAATCGCCCGATGCGAGCACCGGCTTGATCAGGTTAGAGGCGTCCATGACGCCACCGGAGGCAGCGCCGGCGCCGATAATGGTGTGAATTTCGTCGATAAACAGCACGCTGCCGTCCTGACGCTGCAGTTCCGCCAGCACGGCCTT
>JABSSV010000126.1 GCA_013213875.1 Lysobacterales bacterium | reverse complement strand
GGGGCAAATCGAACAGGGCAACCTGCGCACCGGTAATCTGGATGACCTTGACTGGCCCAAGCTGACCTCGGCCATGACCTTGCTCAAGCGCAGCAAGATCTTTATCGACGAAACGCCGGCACTTTCACCCGCCGAGCTCCGGGCCCGGGCGCGGCGACTCAAGCGTGAGCACGACATTGGCATGATCGTGGTGGACTATCTCCAGCTCATGCAGGTGCCTGGCAGCAACGAGAATCGGGCCAATGAAATTGCCGAAATCTCCCGCTCGCTGAAAGCCCTGGCCAAGGAATTGAACCTGCCGGTGATTGCCCTATCACAGCTCAACCGCTCCCTGGAGCAGCGGCCCAATAAGCGCCCGGTTATGGCCGATCTGCGCGAGTCCGGTTCCATCGAGCAGGACGCTGATTTGATCTGCTTCATCTACCGTGACGAAGTCTATAACCCGGATACACCGGAAAAGGGCAAGGCCGAAATTATTATCGGTAAGCACCGCCACGGTTCTACCGGTACCGTCGACGTCCTGTTTCAGGGGCCGTGGCTCCGGTTTGTCAACATGGCGCCAGATTATTTCCATGATGATGGCTTAGACTGACGCCCTAGCGGTCAGCATCGGGGCACCCAGCCCGGAGGGTCACAATTTCATGAGTCGACACACCATAGCGCGCATTCATCAGGGCGCCTTGCAACACAACCTGCGACGCGTTCGCGAACTGGCACCGGACAGTGCGGTGGTAGCCGTGGTTAAGGCCGATGCCTATGGGCATGGGACGGCCATCGTGCGAAGCGGGCTGGCGGATGCGGACCTGCTGGCGGTGGCGACGGTTGGTGAGCTACAGGACCTCAGAGCGCATGGCTGGACCGGGCGCTTGCTGCTTTTGGAGGGCTTCTCCGGCGTGGAGGAGTACCAGCAGGTGCTTGCGGCTGGGGCCGAGTTTGTGGTGCATCACGAATCGCAGCTGGCGCTCCTGCGCCAACGTCCGCAGACGGACGCGCTGCCCATCTGGCTCAAAATTGATACGGGCATGAACCGGCTGGGTTTCCAGGCTCAGGAGCTGGCTACCCTGACGGCGGAAATTCGTCAACTCAATCAGGGGCGTACCCCGGTTTTGATGAGTCATTTCGCCTGCGCGGATGATCCGGAAAACCCCATGACCTCGCGCCAGTTGCGCTGTTTTCAGGACGCGCGAGCGGACATATCCGGGGCTGTTTCCCTGGCAAATTCAGCCGCAGTGATCAGTGCGCCGGCTAGCCACGGTGATTACATTCGGCCGGGCATTATGCTGTATGGGATTTCGCCCATGCTCGGTGAGCAGGGCAGTGATCGCGATCTTTTGCCGGTCATGACCCTCAGCTGTCGATTGCTGGCGGTCAATCAGGCCAAAGCTGGCGCTTCCATTGGCTACGGCGCGCGTTATCACTGTGCGCAGGATATGCGTGTGGGCGTTGCCGGTATTGGCTATGGCGACGGCTACCCGCGCAGCATGCCGGATGGAACGCCAGTGCTGGTCAACGGCCGTCGCGCGTCCCTTGCGGGGCGCGTATCCATGGATATGATCACGTTGGACCTCAGCGATCACCCGGACGCCCAGGTGGGTGACGAGGTGGTGCTCTGGGGCGACGGTCTTCCGGTTGAAGAGGTGGCCCGTGGGGCCGGCTTGATCCCCTGGGAATTGGTTTGCGGTGTGACCGGTCGGGTCCGGCGCGAACTGGTCTGAGTCGATCGGCTAGGCGTCTTCGCTAGCGCTTTCTGTCAGTTCATACTTGCGCAAATAGCCGCGTAACTGGTGATAGCTCATGCCCAGATAGGCGGCGGTTTTCTTCTGATTGAAACGGCAGGCGGCCAGCGCGGCGCGCAGGCGGAGTATTTCCTGCTCCTGCATATGCTCCTTGAAATCATAGGGACCGTCCGGCAGACCCGGGTTGGCGTGATCGGTGTTCTCTCGGCCCGATTCAGCGCCCGGTCGCCAGGGTGAATCAAAGGGGTCAAAACTCATCGCTTCAATGGCGGCTTCATCGTCCTGCGCATAGACGGCCCGTTCCACCACATTCTTCAGTTCCCGCACATTGCCGGGCCAGCCATAAGCCAGCATCTGGCGCTGTGCCGGCGGTGCAAAACCGGCAAAAACCTCCCGGCCCAGTTCGCCTGTCATGCGGACGGCAAAATGCTCGGCTAAGGGCAAAATGTCTGCCTGTCGTTCCCGCAGCGGCGGCAGGGTGATCACGTCAAATGCCAGGCGGTCAAGCAGATCGGCCCGGAAGGTGCCTTCTGCAGCCAGCCTCGGCAGGTCTTCATTGGTGGCGCCAATGATGCGCACATCGGTGCGCACCGCCTCACTGCTGCCCACCCGTTCCAATTCCCCGTACTCGATGACCCGGAGGATTTTCTCCTGTACGCGCGAGGAGGTATTGGCCAGCTCATCGAGGAACAGGCTGCCTTTGTTGGCCAGTTCAAAGCGTCCCAGTCGGCGCTTGTTAGCGCCGGTAAAGGAGCCCGCCTCGTGACCGAACAGCTCAGTCTCCAGCAGCGAGTCGGCCAGTGCGGCACAGTTCATTTTGATAAAAGGCTGATCCCAGCGCGTTGAAAGATAGTGCAGCCTTGCCGCAATCAGTTCCTTGCCGGTACCGCGTTCACCGATGACGAGGACCGGCCGATTGAGGGGCGCAACGCGCGAGACATGCTCCAGCACCTGCAAAAAGTGCGGTGATTCTCCGATCAGTGGTTGTTCCTTCTGCTCGCGCACGATGTGAGAGCTCCTGCTGGCACGTGGGGAGCCTATTTTAGGAAAAGTTGCCGTCCCTCGCCTGAGTAAATAGTCATGGGCGTCAATTGGGGCATTTTCCGCTATCGCCGTGGCGCTGATTGGGCTATAAAAAGCGCTCCAACAGGAGCGTTAAATTGGCCAAGCAAAAACTCAGCTATCACTGCGAAGCCTGCGGGGCGAGTCTGAGCAAATGGGCAGGCCAGTGCCCCGAGTGCTCGGCCTGGAACACCGTGCGCGAATCGGTCAAGGTGGCAAGGCCCTCCATGACCCCGGCCCGGGCCGGTAATTATCAGGGCTTCGCCGGTCAGGCCGGTGACGGTGCGGTGGTGACGCTGGCCAGTGTTGAAACCCAGTCCCAGCAGCGCCTTAGCACGAGCCTGGACGAGTTGGATCGTGTGCTGGGTGGCGGGCTGGTTCCCGGCTCGGTGGTGCTGTTGGGCGGTGACCCGGGCATTGGCAAGTCCACCTTGCTCCTGCAGGCCCTGGCGGGCCTCGAGGGGCGGGCCAAGTCGCTGTACGTCACCGGGGAAGAGTCCCTGCAGCAGATTCGCCTGCGGGCCGAACGGCTCGCCATTTCCGGGGAGAAGCTGGAATGCCTTACGGAGACTTGCGTGGAGCATGTATTGGCCGCCGTGGCTGCGCGCCATCCTGATCTGGTAGTCATTGACTCGATCCAGACACTGTTTTCCGAGCAGGTGCAGTCCGCACCGGGGTCCGTATCCCAGTTGCGAGAATCGGCGGCTGCTCTGGTGCGCTATGCGAAAGACCAGCAGTGCACCATGCTCCTGGTGGGGCACGTTACCAAGGAGGGCGCCCTCGCTGGGCCGCGCGTGCTCGAGCACATGGTGGATGCGGTGCTGTATTTTGAAAGTGACTCTGGCAGTCGCTACCGGGTGGTGCGTTCCGTCAAGAATCGTTTTGGGACGGTCAATGAGCTGGGTATCTTTGCCATGACCGGCAAGGGTCTGAAAGCAGTCAGCAATCCGTCCGCTATTTTTCTCTCCGGGGCTGAGGCTGCCGCGGGCAGCGCGGTAACGGTGGTGCGCGAGGGCACCCGTCCCATGCTGCTGGAGTTGCAGGCGCTGGTCGATGACAGTCATTTGGCCAACCCCCGGCGCGTAGCCCTGGGCCTGGATGGTAACCGGCTGGCCATGTTGCTGGCCGTGCTACACCGTCACGGCGGCGTCTCCATGGCGGATCAGGATGTGTTTATCAACGTCGTGGGGGGTATGCGACTGGCTGAGACGGCCTGTGATTTACCGTTGGTGCTGGCGCTCTGGTCCAGTTTTCGAGACCAGCCCCTGGCCCGGCAGCAGATTGCCTTCGGAGAAATCGGGCTTGGTGGTGAAATTCGCCCCGTTTACAACGGCGAGGAACGGCTGCGAGAAGCGGTGACGCATGGTTTTACGCGCGCCGTGGTGCCGCAAGCCAACGCGCCCCGCAAGCCCATCAAGGGGCTGGAAGTGGTTGCGGTAAGAAATTTGCAGGAAGCCCTGGAGCAGTGTCGCTAGCTCCAGCTGCGTGCCAGCAAGACTTCCAGCACCCATTTGCTACCAAAATAGGACAGGGCGAGTAGCAGCACGCCGCCAATGGTGAGGCGTACAGCGGTTTGCCCTCGCCAGCCCCGGTAGCGACGACCCCACAGGAGGGTGCCGAAAAGCAGCCAGGCGAATATGGAAAGAAGGGTTTTATGCGCTAGATGCTGAGCCAGCACGTCGTCCACGAACAGAAAGCCGCTGGCGAGGGAAAGGGTCAGCAGCGCGAAACCGGCCTTGATAAGCCCGAACAGCAGCGCTTCCAGCACGTCCAGAGCGGGCAATGCGCGCATGAGCGGATGGAGCTGGTGCCGGCGCAGAAAATGATCCATGAGGGCCACGAAGAGCGCGTAGACGCCCGCGAGCGATAGCAGCCCGAAGGCCATGATTGAACTGATCACGTGCAGGCTCACACCTGCGCTCCGGGCTTCCATCAGCTGTCCCGGCGCGGGTAACAGCCATTCGGCCAGTAGCACGAGGGTCGCGATAGGCAAGGCGATCAGGCCCGCATCAAAAATGCGACGCGGTGTCAGTAAAGAGCCAAGCAGCAGCAACACCACGGTCAGTGCGCACAGCGATAAGACGTTCAGGTAGCTGGGTGATGGCTCGGTGCCGAACCAGTGCGTGCTCTGTGCCAGCGCATGAAAGATCGCTCCCAGGAGCGTCAGCGCGATGGCTGTACGCGGCGTTGCGGCGTCCGCAATCAGTTCGCGATAGAGCTGCAGGGTGGCGAGCAGGTAGCAAGCAGCCGCTATCGGAAGAAAAAAATCATGCATGAGGACGAATCGCCGTTGGCCCGTATTAGACCGTTATAATAGCTCACCGTTTTGTTCGGAGTGACGAATGTTTGAGAACCTGACCGATCGCCTTTCTGGGGCCATGCAGCGTATCCGTGGCAAGGGCCGCCTGACGGAAGATTCGATTCGCGAGGCCCTGCGTGAGGTGCGCGTGGCCCTGCTGGAGGCCGATGTGGCCCTGCCTGTGGTCAAGGATTTCATTGCGCAGGTCCGCGAGCGGGCGCTGGGTCAGGAAGTGCTCAAGAGTCTGACGCCGGGCCAGGCGCTGGTAAAAGTGGTCAACGACGAGTTGATTCGGGTGATGGGGGAAGAAAACCAGTCCCTGAACCTCAATGCGGCGCCGCCCGTCGTGGTCATGCTGGCAGGCTTGCAGGGCTCCGGTAAAACCACCACGACGGCCAAGCTGGCACGCTTGCTCAAAGAGCAGGGCAAGAAGGTCATGGTCGTCAGCTGCGATGTCTATCGCCCGGCGGCCATCAAACAATTGGAAACCCTAGCGGCTCAGGTCGATGCGGTGTTTCAGCCTTCAGCAGCGGATCAGAAGCCGGTGGCTATCGCGCAGACCGCGGTGGATGAAGCGCGGCGACAATTCATGGATGTGCTGCTGGTGGATACGGCGGGACGCCTGGCCGTTGATGAAGCTATGATGGCGGAAGCGCGCGATATTGCCGCAGCCGTCAAGCCCACGGAACTGTTGTTCGTGGTGGACAGCATGACGGGTCAGGATGCGGCCAATACGGCCCAGGCATTTAACGCGGCCTTGGAACTCACCGGGGTCGTTCTGACCAAGACCGACGGGGATGCCCGCGGTGGCGCCGCCCTGTCCGTGCGGCAGGTGACGGGCAAGCCCATCAAGTTTATTGGTGCCGGTGAGAAAGTGGATGCGCTGCAGCCATTCCACCCTGACCGCGTCGCGTCACGCATTCTTGGCATGGGCGATGTGCTGTCCCTGGTGGAAGAAGTACAGCGCAATGTGGATCAGGAAAAGGCAGCCAAGCTGGCGAAAAAGATCCAGCGGGGTTCGGGTTTTACACTGGAGGATTTTAAATCCCAGATGCAACAAATGGATCAGATGGGTGGCCTGTCTGGTCTGGCAGACAAGCTGCCGGGCATGAATCAGTTACCCGAGCATGTGCGTAACAAGGTGGATGATCGGCAAACGGTTCGCATGGTGGCCATCATTAACTCCATGACCCCTAAGGAACGGCAGTTTCCCGATGTGATCCGCGGTTCGCGCAAACGTCGCATCGCCCAGGGCTCCGGTACCACCATTCAGGATGTTAACCGGCTCCTGAAGCAGTTTGGTCAAATGCAGAAAATGATGAAAAAGTTCGGTAAGGGCGGCATGGCCAAAATGATGAAGCAGTTGGGCCGCTTGCCCGGTGGTATGGGAGGGATGGGTGGCCCGCCCGGGGGATTCCGCCGCTAACGGTAGCGGATATCCTCGAGGAAACGTTGGGCACTGACGCCGTAAACCAGCCAGAACTCGCCGTCTTCCTCTTCCATGTCCTGATAGCTCATGCCGAGTTTTTGTAACACGCTGATAGAGGGCAGGTTTTCGCGCACGGCGCGACCAATGATTTCGCGCTCCTGGTAGTCCTCAAAGCCTGTCTCAAGACAGGCCCGTGCCGCTTCCGTGGCGTAGCCCGACGCCCAGTAGCGTCGGAAAAAGCGGAACGCGAGATCCACGGGGCCGTCCTCATGTTGCCGGCGCAGCCCGCAAAAGCCCATGAACTCGTCGCTGGAGCGGTCCAGCACCGCCCAACGGCCAAAGCCGTTGCGCTCGTAGTGGTCGTAGTGGGCGATAAAGTGTCGCGCTGCTGACGGATCGGTAAACGGCCGGTCGCCGGTATAGCGCATCACTTCCGGGTCAGAGTTCAGACAAAACAGGGCGGCCGCGTCTTCCGTTTGGAAGCGCCGGAGTTTTAGTCGGGCAGTCTGCCGGACAAATTCGCTCAAGTCTCTGTTTTCCCAACCTTCTTTGCGCCAGCTTAGCCAGCATGGAGCTGGCGAGCAAGCCCGGGGAGTGCGAGGCTTTTGCGCGGTCATCAAGGCAGCTCGAGCGTCGGCAAGTTATTGTTTTCTTTTGTGACGTTTCAGGTTAGAATGCCCGGCTTCCTGAGGCCGGTTCCGTGGCCCGTCGCCTGTGGGCGCATTGCACGGAGCGATCGGTGTGAAAACCTCGGGACTGAACCCAGTTTATGGCGGGGCGCTTCGGCGTCCAGCGAGAGAAAATCAAGGTGCGAGCCGATAGCGGCCGCCCGTAAGCGAGTAAAGGTTTGGATCATGGTAAAGATTCGTTTGTCGCGCTCCGGCGCCAAAAGAAAGCCGTTCTACCACATCGTGGTCACCGACAGCCGTAACAAGCGTGACGGCCGCCGGATTGAGCGTATCGGTTTCTTCAATCCCGTAGCCCGTGGCCAGGAAGAGCGCCTGCGCTTGGATATGGAGCGCGTTGAGTACTGGAACGGTGTTGGTGCGCAGATGTCCGAGCGCGTTAAGCACCTGGTAAGCGAAGCAAAAGGTCAGGCGGCCTCCTAAGGGAGACCGCCGCGGCGCCATGAGTGACCGCGACGCTCAGATTTTACTGGGGCGCATCTCTGGCGTTTTTGGCCTTAAGGGCTGGGTGAAGGTTTTTTCCTTCACCGATCCCCGAGAGGCCATATTGAAGTATCAGCCCTGGCTGCTGGGACCGGAAAGAAAAACGGTGCAGCTGCTGCAAGGGCAACCGCACGGCAAGACGCTGATCGCAGCGCTGCCGGGGGTGACTACACCAGAGCAGGCTCGCACCCTGGTGGGTCAGGAAATCTGGTTGCCGCGCGCGAACTTGCCCGGCCCGGGTGAGCGCACGTGGTACTGGTCAGATTTGGTTGGTCTGGCCGTCCGCAACGTGGAAGG
>JABSSV010000125.1 GCA_013213875.1 Lysobacterales bacterium | reverse complement strand
TGTGACCTCAACTTTTTCGGATTAAAGACACGTGAGTAAGACCAATCGATCGATCCGCGGGATGCACGATATCCTGCCCGCGGCCACAAGCGACTGGCAGCGGCTGGAGTTGCTGAGCCAGCGCCTCCTAGAAAGCTACGGGTTTCAGGAAATTCGCACGCCCATGCTGGAGCGAAGCGAGGTGTTCACCCGCGCCATTGGTCAGGCCACGGACGTGGTCGAAAAAGAGATGTACAGTTTTTCCGATCGCAACGGCGATAACCTGAGCCTGCGGCCTGAGGGCACGGCTGGCGTGGTGCGCGCCGCCTTACAAAATGGCCTCCTGTATGGACCGGTAGAGCGTCTTTGGTACCGCGGCCCCATGTTTCGTCATGAGCGGCCACAAAAGGGCCGAACGCGCCAGTTCCATCAGATCGGTGCTGAGGTGTTCGGTGCCGCTGGCCCGGACGTTGATGCGGAACTGCTGGCTCTGGGAGAGCGCCTCTGGCGCGCGCTGGGCCTGAGCGGTATCCGCCTTGAGCTCAACTCACTGGGAAACTCTGAGGAGCGCGCCGCCTATCGTCAGGCGCTGGTGCACTACATGCACCAACATCAGTCGGCGCTGGACGACGATACAGCACGACGTCTGGAGCGTAACCCCCTGCGGGTACTGGACAGCAAGCTTCCCGCGATCCAGGAATTGTTGCAGGAAGCACCGGTACTGAGTGACTACCTCGGGTCCGAATCCCGTGATCATTTTGACCGCTTGCGCGAGCGTCTGGACCGTCTTGGTATCACTTATCAGGTGAATCCCCGGCTGGTGCGCGGCTTGGACTATTACTGTCACACGGTTTTTGAGTGGATCACCACGGAATTGGGTGCGCAAGGCACGATTTGTGCCGGTGGGCGCTACGACGGCCTCATTGAACTGCAGGGTGGCAAGCCCTGGCCCGCCACGGGCTTCGCGATGGGCATGGAACGGCTGGTCGCCCTGATGACCCAGGGACAGGAGTCAGGTCCAAAAGCCGTGCATGCCTATCTGGTACTGGCGGGAGAGGCGGCGCAGCTCGAGGGGGCGGTTATCGCAGAGCGCATTCGCGATGCGGCGCCGGGCCTGCGCTTGCAGACCAACGCCAGTGGCGGCAGCTTCAAGGCCCAGTTTAAGCGCGCGGACCGCAGCGGTGCTGCGCTGGCCCTGATACTGGGTGAAGATGAGCTGGCTGCCGGTACGCTGGCAATTAAATTTCTACGTCAGGAGCGAGCGCAGGAGACGGTCGCCCTGGATCAATTGAGCACCTGGATTCGCGACTGGTTCCAGGATACGAAACAGCATTAACGTGGGCCGTGGCTGGCCACGGCAAAGCATAGGATACGTCACCATGGTTGAAGTTTACGATTCACACGAGCAGGGCGAACGCGTCAAAAGTTGGTTGCGCGAAAACGGCAGCGCCATCGTCATGGGCCTGGTGCTGGCCTTTGGCGGCCTGTTTGGTTTCAAGCAGTGGCAGCTGTGGGAAACCAGTCAGTCACAGCAGGCCGCTGCGGAATATGAGGCCTTGCAGGTACTCCTCCGGGAGGACCGGATTGATGATGCGGTTGCCAACTTCGCCGCCTTGAATGAGGAGCACGCGGATTCGGCCTATGTGACGCTGGCAGCGCTGCGCATGGCCAGGGCAAGAGTTGATACGAACCAGCTGGGTTTGGCCATTGGTTTGCTGGAAACGGCGCGCGACAACGCCGCGCCGGAGGCACTGCGGGTTATTGTGAGCGAGCGCCTGGCACGCCTTTATCTGGCGACGGGAGCGTTTGATCAGGCCACGGCCGAGCTAGACCGCGCCGCCGCCTCAGACAGCGGCTTTGCCAGCCATTTTGAGGAACTTCGCGGCGATATCTTCCTGGCTCAGGGCGAGCGTCAGCAAGCGCGTGCTGCCTACCAGCGGGCACTGGAACTGAGCGAGGCCGGGGTCGGCTATCTGCCCTTGCTTGAAATGAAGATTGATGACCTCGCCGGGGACGAATCCTGATGCTGGCTCGCCTGACGATTGGCGCGTGGCTGCTGCTGGCCTTAGCTGCCTGTAGCACGGTCGGTGACTGGTTCAAAGGCGATCCCAAGCCCGGCGATCCGGCTGAGCTGATTGAGCTGGCACCGACGCTGGCGACCCGCAAGCTATGGAGCGAAGATCTGGGCAAGGGCATCGATGATCGCAAGCAGCAACTGCGTCCGGCCTACAGCAGCGGCACCTTTTGGATTGCCGATTACAAGGGACGTCTTACATCGATCGACGCCGCTGACGGCGCAGAGCGCTGGGAGCTGGACACGGAGCTGTCCTTCAGTGGGGGTCCCGGGCTGACCGGTGAGCTGGTCATTATGGGTACGGAGAACGGTGAGGTTCATGCCTTTCAGCGCGACAGCGGCACGCCCGTGTGGATCGCCCGCGTGTCCTCCGAAGTGTTGGCGCCACCCACTGCCGCGGACGGTATCGTGGTGGTTCGTTCCATTGACGGTCGGGTTTTCGGTTTAAACGCCAGCAACGGCCGCCGGCTTTGGGTTTATGATCGCAGCGTGCCCCTGCTGACGCTGCGCGGTAACGCCACGCCGGTGATTCGCGCCGGCATTGTGTATCTGGGCTACGATTCCGGCGAGGTGGTGGCTCTGCGCCTGGAAGACGGTTCGCTGCTATGGGAAGAGGCGATTGCAACGCCGGAAGGGCGCAGTGAATTGGACCGCTTGGCTGACGTGGATGGCGCCATGGCACTGGTAGCATCCGATCTGCTGGTGTCCAGCTACAAAAGCCGTCTCAGCAGCGTTGCGGCGGATTCCGGTCGTCTCCTCTGGTTCAAGGACATCGCTTCGGCCACCGGGGTGACGGTCTACCGCACCAATCTTGCGACCAGTGATCGCGAAGGCAATGTCTGGATGCTGGATCGGCGCAACGGCAGCACCCTCTGGCGTCAGGATGCGCTGGCCAATCGAGGCCTTACGCGACCCGTTTTCTATGATGATTTCGTCGTCGTCGGTGACTATGAAGGCTATCTGCACTGGCTGCGCGTTGCCGACGGCAACTTTGTTGCCCGGACCAAGGTTGGCGGGGACGGCTTTATCGGCGCGCCGCAGGTGGTAGGTGACGTGCTCTATGTCTACACGCAGAAAGGCGATTTGGTGGCCTTTTCTGCAGGTGGCGAGCGCTAGTACCTTCTAATGCTTCCCGTCGTTTCCATCGTCGGTCGTCCCAATGTCGGTAAATCGACCTTGTTTAATGCCCTGACCCGCACCCGGGACGCCCTGGTGGCGGATATGCCGGGTGTCACCCGGGATCGTCAGTACGGCATCAGTCGTGTGGGCGAGTCGCCCTGCGTGCTGGTGGATACCGGTGGGCTGGTGGGTGACGCGGAAGGCATCGACTATCTGACCGCGCAGCAGGTGCTGCAGGCTATGGAGGAATCCACGCTGGTGCTGTTTGTCGTCAGCGCCCGTGATGGCCTTACTGCCGCAGACGAAGAGGTGGTGGCCACCCTGCGGCGAGCTGATCGACCGGTGCTGCTGGTGGCCAACAAGATTGACGGCACCAATACGGATGTCTCCCTGGCGGAGTTTTCCGCACTGGGCTATGGGGAAGCAGAGCCCGTGGCCGCCGCGCACCGGCGCGGACTTGAAAACCTCATGCGGGCCGTGCGTGATCGGCTGCCGCCCGTGGAGGAGGAAGAAGCGGTCCCTGACGATAGCCGTCGTATCGCTATTGTCGGACGGCCCAACGTAGGTAAATCAACACTGGTCAATCGCTTGCTGGGCGAGGAGCGTGTGATGGCCTATGACATGCCGGGCACTACCCGCGACACGATTTCCGTACCTCTTGAGCGCGATGGTATTGAGTACCGGTTGATTGATACGGCCGGCGTAAGGCGTCGCTCCAAGGTCCGGGAGACGGTGGAGAAATTCAGTGTTATCAAGGCCCTGCAGGCCATCGAGCAAGCGCACGTGGTCTTGCTCATGCTCGATGCCAGTGAGGGGCTGACGGATCAGGACACCACCTTGCTGTCGCATGTGCTGACGGAAGGGCGTGGCCTGGTGGTGGTACTGAACAAATGGGATGGGTTGGAGCCAGATCATCGTGCGCGCGTGCTCGCGGCATTGGACCGGAAGCTGCAGTACGTGTCCTGGGCGCGGCGCGTACGCATCTCTGCACTGCACGGTACGGGCATGCAGCACCTGATGCGCGCAGTGAACGAGTCCTGGGAGAGTGCAACACGAGAGATCTCCACCTCGGACCTGACCCGGGTTCTGCAGCAGGCCTTTGAAGCCCATCAGCCGCCCATGTCTCAGGGGCGTACCGCGCGCCTGCGCTACGCACATATGGGCGGTAAATTGCCGCCCCGCATTATCATTCACGGGAATCGAACCGATACGGTGCCAGATAGCTATCGGCGCTATCTGGAAAACACCTTTATCAAGGCCTTTAAACTCGTGGGAACACCGGTCGCCATCGAATTTCGAGGCGGCGGCAATCCCTATGGTGACCGTAAAAACAAACTGACAGATCGGCAGCTGCGCAAGCGCAAGCGTCTTAAGGCTTTTGCTGATCGTAAGAAGGGCAAGCGGCGCTGAAGCAGCGGCGCTCCCCAACCCTGCTATCCGGACCCAGCCTATGACCGCACAATTGATCGACGGTACCGCTATTGCGGCAACCATTCGCGCAGAAATTCAAGCTGAAGTGGAGGCGCTCCGGGAGGCCGCCGGCATCGTGCCGGGGCTCGCAACGGTCCTGGTGGGCCAGCGCAAAGACTCCCAGACCTATGTGCGCATGAAAAAGCGGGCCTGTGAAGAGGTCGGCATCGCGTCCTTCGGCGTCGAACTGTCCGCGGAGATCAGCGAGGCGGATCTACTGGTTGAAATCGAAGCGCTTAATGAAAATCCGGATGTGCACGGCATTCTCGTGCAGTTACCGCTGCCGGCGCACATCGATGAAGAGCAGATTCTTGGCAGCATTAGCGTGCACAAGGATGTGGATGGCTTCCACCCGGTGAATATCGGACGGCTGGCCATGAAGGGCAGGGCGCCGGGTTTTGTCCCCTGTACGCCGCGTGGCTGCATCGAGCTGCTGGAGCGTAGCGGCATTGAAATTGCGGGTCGCCATGCGGTGGTGCTCGGGCGTAGCAATATTGTGGGTTTGCCCGTGGCCATGCTGCTTCTACATCGCAATGCCACCCTGACGGTCTGCCACTCGCGCACGGCGGACCTGCCGGCCGTTGTGCGCAGCGCGGACATTCTGGTGGCGGCTGTGGGACAGCCGGAAATGGTACGCGGTGACTGGATCAAACCGGGCGCGGCCGTGATCGATGTGGGTATCAACGCGGTTGATGATGCGAGCGCCGAGCGCGGCTATCGACTGGTTGGGGACGTCCACTTTGAGGAGGCGCAGGCGGGGGCGGGTGCGCTCACCCCGGTACCCGGCGGAGTGGGGCCCATGACCATTGCCATGCTACTGCGCAACACACTGGACAGCGCACGACGGGTCCCCGGCTCAGCCTGAGGACCCGCCAGCGACGCCGCTAGCGTTCGACGATCGCTGCCACGCCCATACCACCGGCGGTACAGACCGAGATCAGGCCCCGGCCCTTGCCCTGGTTCTCCAGCAGTTGCCCCAGCGTGCCGAGAATGCGCGCGCCGGTGGCAGCGAAGGGATGGCCGACCGCCAGGCTGCTGCCCTTGACGTTGATCTTGGCCGGATCAATGGAACCCATGGGCTCCTCACGACCGAGTCGTTCCCGGCAGTAATCCTCTGACTCCCAGGCTTTGAGCGTGCACAAGACCTGTGCGGCGAAGGCCTCATGCAGTTCGTAGAAGTCAAAATCCTGCAGCGTAAGGTTGTGCATACTTAGCAACTCGGAGACGGCCACCGTTGGCGCCATGAGGAGGCCCTCGTCGTGCACAAAGTCCACCGATGCACTGCGACCACCAACCAGGTAACCCTGAATCGGCAGCTGGTTCGCCTTGGCCCATTCTTCCGAGGCCAGTAGCACCGAGGCCGCGCCATCGGTGAGTGGGGTGGAATTGCCGGCGGTTAGGGTCGCATCGTCCCGTTTGCTGAAGACCGTGCGCAGTCCGGCGAGTTTTTCCACGCTGGTATCGGCACGCATGTTGTTGTCGCGCGCCACGCCGCCCCACGGAGTTACCAGCGGATCAAAAAAGCCTTCTTCATAGGCGGCCGCTGCCTTGAGATGGCTGTCGGCGGCCAGCTGATCCTGGTCTTCGCGTCGAATGTTCCACTCGCGGGCCATGCGTTCGCAGTGCTGGCCCATGGACATGAGCGTGCGCGGCTCGCCGTTGGCGGGGGGCACGGGCGCCAGTTCCCCGGGGCTGAAGCCTTTGAATACCTTCAGCTTGTCACCGACGCTACGGGCCCGACCCAGCTTCACGAGCCGCTGGGCCAGCTTTTTGCCAATCACAATGGGCGGATCGGAGGTGGTGTCGGTTCCGGCCGCAATGCCGCAGTCGATCTGTCCTGCGGCAATCTTGGCGCCGATTCCCAGAGCCGCCTGTAGGCTGGTGCCACAGGCCTGCTGTAGCGTGATGCCTGTGGTCAGGGGGCTTAGTGAGGTGGACAGGACCGCCTCGCGCGCCAGGTTCCAGTCCTTCGAGTGGGTGGTTACGGCACCGGCTACCACTTCATCCAGCTGCTTGCCCGCCAGTCCGAAGCGATCAACCGTGCCCTGCAGCGCGGCAGCCAGCATGTCCATATTGCTGCGCTCCGAGTAGATCGTGTTGGAGCGGCAGAAGGGAATGCGACTGCCGCCGATAATGGCTACTTTTCTTAGTGTGTCAGTCATTGTGCTGATCTCCGCTCTGGCTGTCCGCTGCGCTTTCGTCCTGATCCAAACTGGCCAGATAGTTCAAGGGTCCGCCGCGGAAGGGGGCAAAGCCGGTGCCAAATACCATGCCCGCATCCAGCACATCCGCGTCATCCACGATGCCATCAGCCAGCGCCGCTTCACACTCGTCGAAGTAGGGCTGGAGGAGACGCTTCGCCAGCGCATCGAGCTGTTCACCGGAAGCCGTGCTATCGCCCTTCTGGGGCTTGCCTTTCTCCCAGCGGTAAAAGCCTTCACCGCTCTTCTTGCCCAGCTTGCCGGCGTCGATATAGGTCTTCAGCAGGTCGGCTTCCGTCCTGGCATCATCGCCGCCCAGCGTGCCAAGCACCGACAGGCCAATGTCCAGGCCCACCACATCGGCCAGTTCAACCGGCCCCATGGGCATGCCGAAGCGGGTGGCCGCAAGGTCCAGATCCTCGCCGCTGATGCCTTCCTGGTTGTGCAGGCGGAAAGCCTGTAGCAGGTAGGGGGACAGCACGCGATTCACCAGGAAACCCGGGCTGGACTTCACCGGCAGGGGAAAGCGATTGATCTGGTTACAGAACGCGGCGCCCGCCTTAATCTGCTCGGCACTGGTGGCGGTGTCGTGCACCACCTCGACCAGCGGCATCTGCGCTACCGGATTAAAGAAATGCAGACCGATAAGCCGCTCCGGCTGGTCCAGGGCTTCGGCCAGCTCTGCCAGGGGAATGGCTGAGGTGTTGGTGGCCAAGACGGCATCGCTTTTCATACGTGGCTCGAGGTCCTTGAACAGGGCAATCTTGGCCTCTGCGTTCTCGAAGATGGCTTCGATAATCACATCTGCCTGGCTAACCCCCTTGCCATCCACGTCAGCGCTCAGGCGGCTCAAGGCACCGGCAACGCGGTCCGGCGTCTTGAGACGCTTCTTAAACAGCTTCTTGGCGCGTTTCAGGGCCGGCTCGATGTATTTCAGCTCACGATCCTGCAGCGTAACTTCCAGGCCCTGCACGGCGCACCAGGCCGCAATATCTCCACCCATGGTACCCGCGCCGATCACATGTACCCGTCGGGCTTTGAAGTCGGAGCCTTTGCCGTAGGCTTTCAGGCGCTCGGTCAGGGCGAATATGCGGCGCAGGTTGCGAGAGGTGTCACCGGTGATCAGGCGACCGACACGGATGGCTTCTTCACTCAGCATGGCGTGCGTGTCGTCACCACACTTTTCCCAGGCATCAATCAGCTCAAAGGGAGCCGGATAATGCTTTGGATTGGCCTTGGCGGCGGTCTGCTTCCGCATCTGGCCGGCCAGAAAGCTCCTCGCGGGCCCCATGGACTGAAGGCTGGCGGTGCGTCCGGGACCCTTGCTCTTACGCCCCTTCAGTACCGCCCGGCGGGCATTCCAACGCGGTGACCCGTGCGGCCCGACCAGCTCATCCACCAGTCCCATGCCACGGGCGGCACCGGCCCGCAGCATGCGCCCGGCGAGCATGGCCGGCATGGCATTCATCACCCCGCACTGACGAATGGAACGTGCACTACCGCCGAAACCGGGATAGATACCCAGTTTGACCTCAGGAAAGCCCAGTCGCGTGCGGTCGTCATTGCGTGCGATTCGATAGTCGAAGCACAGAGCCAGCTCCAGGCCGCCGCCCAGGCAAAAGCCTTCGATGGTCACGGCGGTGGGGAAGCGCAGATTCTCGATGCGATTGAAGAGTTGGTGCACCTGGCGAATAAAGGCCTCGGCCTGCTCTGCATCCGTGATTTCGTCAAATTCCTTCACGTCTGCGCCCACGATAAAACTGCCGCGCTTGCCTGATTGCAGCACCAGGCCGGCGGGCGGGTCGTTTTCGAGCTGGGTAACAATGACTTCCAGTTCCGTGAGTACTTCGCTGGACAGCGTGTTGGCTGATTGGCCGGGTCGGTCCAGTGTCAGCCAGCATATGTCGTCCATATCCTTCTGCAGGGACCAGTTTATGAATCCGTTTTTGCTCATGGAGCGTCTCCGATCAGGTCGGTGTCAGGGCGTCGTCGATATCACCATACGCCACAGTAGGGTGCGACATTATAGGGCCCAGCCAGGGGCCTTTCCAGTTGCGGGAAGGGGCATGGACGAGTCGCCGGTGGCTCAGGGCGCACGGAAGCCGGTCTCGCGCAAGAAACGGGAGAGGGCGATTAGCGGCAGTCCCGGCAGGCCCGAAGGGTCCTCGCTGTGAATGGCATCAAACAGGCTTGGACCCAGCGATTCCACCTTAAAACATCCCGCACAAGCCACGGGCTCGTCCGCGTCGACATAGCGTGCAATCTCATCCGGCGACAGTGTTCGAAAGACCCCCTGAGTCCGATCAAGATGGTAATAGCTGCAAGCACTGCGCGTATCGAGCACACACAGGCCGGTCAGAAAAACGACGCTGTGGCCGCTGTAGCGTGCCAGCATGGCGCGAGCGCGTTCCGCGCTACCGGGCTTGCTGGTGGCTTCGCCGTCAAACAGGGCCACCTGATCGGCGCCGATAATCACCGCGCCAGCATGCTCATGTTCGAGTGCCTCGGCCTTTTGCCGCGCAAGGCGCTCGACCAGTTGCTCGGGATCTTCCTCCGGCAGGGGGGTTTCATCAATGTGCGCGGGTGCGCAAAGAAATGGGATCCTCAGCTGGCCAAGTAGCTGCCGCCGGGATGTGCTCTCTGAGGCTAAAATCAGTTGAGGAACAGTTGGTTGTCGGCTCATTTTTCGTGTATTATTGGCGGTTTGCATGGACCGGAAGCCCTGCGCGGGTCTGCGGT
>JABSSV010000124.1 GCA_013213875.1 Lysobacterales bacterium | reverse complement strand
TGGCAAGGTGGGTCTGTTCGTCCCGCCGCCAGTAGCTGTCGGTACTGGTGGGTCCATGGACCACGATCTCGCCAATCTCTCCCGGAGCCAGCTGCGGGACCGCGTCGATGCGTTCCAGCACGCCGTCATCAATGGGCACAATCCGCACCCGGTTCGCGGCCAGCGGCATGCCCACGCAGGTGCCGGCACCGGCGCGTGTTCTGGCCAGCAGTTCGTCTGTTAACTCCGCACTGGACAGGCTGGCGACGGGCAGGCACTCGGTGGCGCCATAGGGCGTGTGCACCAACCCGTCCTTGCCCATGGCCTGCTGCATGCGCTGTACCGTCTCGCCCGGCACGGCGGCACCGGCGGACAGGGCCCGACGCAGCGTTGGGAAGCGCAGTTGCCGGCGCTGCGCATGCAGGCTGAGGTTTTTCAAGAGCGCCGGTGAGCCGAAGAGATTGGTCACGGAAAACTGTTCAATGGCCTGCTGCAGATAAGCCGGATTGGCCCGTGCCGGTCGCGTTGGATCCATTTTTGGTACCACCGTGGTCATGCCCAGGGCCGGATCAAACAGCGCAAAGGGTGGGAAGGTCGCCAGGTCTACCTCGCCGGCCTGAATGGCAAACCGTTCCCGCAGCAGGGCCACCTGCGCCTCAAAGTGTCGATGGCGGTAGACCACGCCCTTGGGTATGCCGGTACTGCCGGAGGTAAACAGCAGTGCCGCCATATCCTCGCCTTGTGTATCAGCCAGGGGCGGTGGACCGCTGGCACCGCGCGCCGCCAGCTGTTTCAGGCTGATGCCGCGCCAGCCCAGACGTGGGCCCACGGTAACCACCCGCTGAATCGAGCCGCGGGCCCAGCCCAGCAGCACCCGCGCCAGCTGCGCCTTGCTGATGCCAATAAAGGCCTCCGGTGCGGCTTCTGCCAGGCATTTCTTCAGGGGTTTCAGGCCCATGCCCGGATCGATAAGTACGGGTACCGTGCCGGCCTTGAACAGGGCGAAAAAGAGGGCGAAGAAATCCAGCCCTGGCGGCACCATGAGGGCCACACGCGTACCACGCTTGATGCCATAGTCCTGCAGACCGCGCGCATAGGTATCGGACAGCGCGTCCAGCTCCGCATAGCTGGCGGATTGATAGCGCACCAGGCCCCGGCGCACAGCGGTCGGATAGTGAATGGCAGGGGCGTCAGGTTGCGCCTGCGCCTGCGCCCGCAGGGCGCGGGCCACATTGCAGGGCTCAGCCGGCGTCGCGGCCGTCATGGTGCTGGCGGTCGAGGAAGCGTTCAATGGCTCCGTGCAACGGTTCTCCCGCATCTTCCAGAATATAGTGACCGCAGTCGGCGTAGGGGTGCAGTTCTGCCTCGGGCAGCTGACGCTGCCACTCGCGGTAGAACGGCTCGTCAAAGACGAAATCGCGCAGGCCCCAGCCCACCAGCGTGGGCTTGGACGCGAAGGCGGGCAGCTGGGCGGCCGTAGCCGCGACCAGATCGTAGCCGCGCTCACCCTCGCGCAGCGGAATATCCTGCACGAAGCGCAGGGTGGCGATGCGGTTGCGCCAGCTGTTATACGGGCCCTTGTAGGCGGCCCGAATTTCTGAACTCACGGGTTTTTTGAAAGCGATGCGGGCGGCAATGCCGGAAAAGGCATTGAAGCCGCGGATCAGCAGGCTGCCTACCGGCGTGCGTCCACCCAGCCACAAGGTAAAGGGCAGGGACTTTTCAGCCGGCATGGGGAAAGCCGCGGTATTCAGAATGACGGCTGAGCGAATGCGCTCATGCTGCGCAGCAGCCCAGCCAAAGCCGATCATGCCGCCCCAGTCATGCACCACCAGGGACAGCGGCGTATCAGTGCCGATTCTATCGCTGACCAGTGCCTCCACATCGGCCATGCGGCTGGCCAGATGGTAGTCATAGCGGCTGTCATCCGGCTTATCAGACAGGCCGCAGCCGATATGGTCCGGCACGATACAGCGGTAGCGATCACGCAGCCGGAGCACCAGCTCGCGGTAGTAGAAAGACCAGGTCGGATTGCCGTGCAGCATAAGCAGCACCGGCGCGTCGCGCGGGCCTTCGTCGATGTAGTGCAAACGCAGTCCGTCCCGATCCAGCCACCGGGATTCGAACGGGTAAAGATGCTGCGGGGGTTGGTAGGGCTTGCTCACGGCCCTTACCAGACGACCTCAGCCATGGAGCAGTTCAGGCCTGAGCCGATGCCCAGTAGCGCTACCCGATCCCCCTTTTTCAGCTTGCCCGATTCCATGGCCTTGGCCAGCACGATGGGGACGGAAGCGGGGCCAATGTTACCCATTTCCGGATAGATGGCATGGACCTTTTCCGGATCCAGGCCGAGCACATTCACCAGTGACTCGGTGTGCACCTTGCTGACCTGATGGATGATGAACTGGTCCAGTTC
>JABSSV010000123.1 GCA_013213875.1 Lysobacterales bacterium | reverse complement strand
GTAGATCACATCCTGTACGAGTGTTTAGAACTCAATAAACAGGGACACGCGACCGTTCAACGGGCGGCCGGTGGTGATGTTGGTGTTGCTGTGTGCATCCGGGAAGTAGTCCTCATCGAGAAGGTTCTCCAGGTTCAGCTGCAGGCGCATACGATCATTCAGCGCATAGTAGGCCGCTGCATCGACGCGCGTGTAGCTGGGTACCAGCACGGAGTTGTCTTCACGCGTGAAGTAGTCGTCCTGATAGGTGACCCCGAGCCCCAAACGCAGGCGGTTGTTCACATCAAAGGAGTTCCACAGGGAGAACATGTTTTCCGGCGTCTGGCGCGTGCGATTACCGCTGTTGCCACTGCCGTCAACCCGTTTCACCTTGCTGTCCAGATAGGAGTAACCTGCGACCACTGACCAACGATCCGTCAGGGCACCGGCCAGCTGAATCTCGAAGCCCTTCGTGTCCGAGCCTTCGATAATGATCAACTGCTCCGGATCGTCCGGGTCGGTGGAGGTATAGCTCTCACGTTCCAGATCGAAGATCGCCGTGGTCAGGCTCAGGTCCGGACGCAGGTCCCATTTAAAGCCCACTTCCTTGTTCTCGAAGAACTGCGGACGGGTGCTCTCTGAATCCAGATTCAGCGTCAGGAACTGTTCGCCGGAACGCGGCAGGAAGGTTTCGCTGTAGCTGGCGTAGAAGGACATGTCTTCGCGCGGCTTGTAGATCAGACCGAAGCGCGGCGTGGTTTCCTCATCGGTACGCGAGAACCGGCCGTTGTTGTCATCGCCATCCTGTGCTTCGACCAGATCCAGCACGTCGATATCAAAGCGGTCGTAGCGCAGGCCCAGCAGCAGTTTGAAGTTTTCCGTCAGATCAATCTGGTCCTGCAGATAGAGTGACTGGAAGCGTACCGTGGACTCTCGGCTGCGAGCCGGCTTGGTGAAGCCGAATTCCGGCAGCTGCAGCGGATCGGTGAACGGAATGAAGAGCTGGTCATCACCGTTGGCTGCCCAGACGTTGTCGAAGCGCGCGTTGGTGGTGTCCTGGTCACCCAGTTCGAAGCCGGCCAGCAGCGTGTGCCCCAGCGAGCCGGTGGCGAACTCGCCAACGAGATTGCCCTGAGCGATCAGGTTCTTACGTTGCGTGGTATCCCGGTAGCCATCCAGCTCCACCTCGTCGAAAACGCCGTTGACGACCACCACCGTGTCGCTGGCGTAGAGGTTCTGATAGAGCTTGTCATAGTCCGCGTACTGAACGGTCAGGTTGCCCCGCAGCGCATCGTTGAAGCCGTGATCCAGGCGAGCGCGGAACAGGCTGGCTTCCAGGGTGGTGAAGTTTTCATCCGGTGAGCCGAAAAAGGTGTCGTCATAGCCACGCAGCGGCGTGTTCGGGCCGTTGGCAACAAACTGGGACGGCACGCCACGATCAACGGTGCGATCATCGTTCACGTACTCATAGGAAAAGGTACCGGTGGTGTCGTCGCCGAACTTGACGGTCATGGTCGGGTTCACCGCGTAGGCATCGCCTTCGTAGAAATCCCGGTGGTTCTCCAGGTGCCCGTAATAACCCATAACGCGCACACCGATGGTGTCGCTGGCATCGAAGTTGGCGTCGATGGAGCCGTTGTAGGCGCCAAAGCTGTCAAGGCTGACATCCAGCACATTGAAGCGCTCGCCGATCTGCGCTTTCTTCTGCACGCGGTTGATGACACCGCCGCCACCGCCGCGCCCGAACAGCAACGCGTTGGGGCCGCGCAGAATTTCCAGCTGCTCGACGTTGTAAAGCGGGCGGTAGTACTGCACGTCGTCGCGTACGCCATCAACGAAGAAATCCGCCGTGGTTTGAATACCGCGAATAATGATGGCGTCACGGTGACCTTCGCCCTGACTGACGGCCACGCCAGGCGTGTAGCGCATGGCATCGCCCAGGCTGAAAAAGGCCTGATCTTCAATCTGAGAGGCGGTCACGATAGACAGGCTCTGGGGCACGTTAACAATAGGCGTCGGGGTTTTTACCGAATCGATCTTGTCGATCGACAGATACTTACCCTCAACCAGGATCTCTTCCAGATCTTCTTCTTTATCCTGCGCCAGTGCTTGGCCAGCAAAACCCGCGGACAGGGCGAGGGAGCAAACCATCGCAAGTGGACGAACGGTGAAATTTTTCGGTCTCATTTTTGGTGCCAATTAAGTGAATTTGAGCGACCATAATGCAAATGAGAATGATTTTCAATATCGAATAGGTTGTTAATTTACAATTAAGCCAACAATCAATCTTACAATCCCCCCTTGCAGCTCCGTCTGCTTCAAGGAGATGAACGCCGCCTATGTTCGCTGTCCTCGCTGCCGGCCCATATGGGCGCTGGCCTTTGCACCCAACAAAAGCGACGGCAACAAAAAAGGGCTGCGCTTGCAGCCCTTTTTGTTGTGCGGTAGACAAACGACTTGCCCATCGTAGCAGCCGGGGCCCGTGATCACCCCTGTTTTTTCAGAAGGTCCCGGATTTCCGTCAGCAGG
>JABSSV010000122.1 GCA_013213875.1 Lysobacterales bacterium | reverse complement strand
GGTTATTCGCTGATGACAGCACCATGAAGCCGCGTGGTGGTACGACGCGCGGTCCGGAAATCATCATGGAGCGGGAGCCCAGCCCCGCCTGGCTGCAGTTACAGGAGCCAGGCCTGGATAAGAAAGAGCGCGACCGTCGCGCCATTCTGGCCATGACCGGTGCCTATCAGACCACCTTTGATTTCATAGAAACCATGGGTTTTACCGCTGACTACGCACCGGGAACGCCCTATCAGTCCTGGGGCACGGAATATGTCTATCTGGTCACCGATGAACCGGACTTCATCAGCCTGCAGCACATTCTGGTCATGCGCGTGCAGCTGGAGGACGGCGAGCTGTCTGAGCCCATGGTGATCAAGCACTGGCGTCAGGACTGGAGCTGGCAGGATCGTGATTTACAGACCTACACAGGCTTCAATCGCTGGCAGCGCACTGAACTCGATGAGCAGAGCGCAGCAGGTACCTGGAGTCAGGCGGTCTATCAGGTCGATGATTCGCCGCGCTATGAGACCTATGGGCGCTGGACTCATGAACCGGGCTATTCGCACTGGGAAAGCGAACGCACTTTCCGGCCTCTTCCGCGCCGTGAATTCAGCGTGCGTGATGACTACCAGGCGCTGGTAGGGCAGATGCGAATCTCCATCACGCCCACCAGCTGGGTTATGGAGGAAGACGCGCTGAAAACCGTGTTGAATGAGGATGGCACGCTCCGGGCGGAGCAGCCCTATCTCGCACGGGAAGCCGGCATTAGCCGTTATCAGCATATTCGTGATTATGATTTTTCCGCGGGTGATGAATACTGGCAGCGCACGGGGCCCTTTTGGGCTGAAGTGCGCGCCTACTGGGATGAGCTCTATACCGACTCTGAAGGTTTTGCCTTGCACAAGAGTGTGGACGGCATGCCGCTGTTCGCCGCCATTTTCAATCTGGCTGAGACCCATTCGGGACCGGAGCCTGATGCGGCAGCCATCCGCTCAGACCTGCAGCAAACCCTGCAGCCCTATTTTCGCTGAGTCAGGGCTGCATAACTCTTATGGGGCTGATGTCTGGAGCATCAGCCAACCCCTTTAGACGGCACGAAGGAATACGCTATGTACATTGCCATGAACCGTTTCAAAATTGTCCCCGGTAAAGAAGAAGACTTCGAAGAAGTGTGGGCCACGCGTGACACGCACCTGGATCAGGTGCCGGGCTACGTTGAGTTTCGCCTCCTGCGTGGTCCCGAGCACGAGGATCACACGCTCTACGCTTCGCACACGATCTGGGAGAGTGAGGCGGCATTTAGGGACTGGACGCGATCAGAAGCCTTCAAGGCAGCACATCGCAATGCAGGCGACAACCGCGGCCTGTATCTGGGCCATCCCCAATTCGAAGGCTTTCAGGTCACGTTGGGCAGCGACTGATTGCTGCTGCAGTTATGTCTAGCTGGCGCCGGACGAGCTTCCGGCGCCAAGCGCATAGGGTTTTTCTAGCTCAAACACCTGCTGCACGGTCACGGGCGTCAGCCACTGGTCCACGGGGCCTGCGCCCAGCAGGCGACCATTCTGGAACAGCACCACATCATGGGCATATTCCTGCACCAGCTGCAGGTCATGCAAAACCACCACTATGCCCCAGTCCCGCTTAACCAGCTGCCTTAAAAGCTGCATTAGGCGTAGCTGATATTTGAGATCCAGCGCCGAGGTGGGTTCATCCAGAAACAACCACGGTGTGTGCGTCGTTTCATGGTCCCAAAGCTGCGCCAGAGCGCGTGCGATGTTGACGCGCTGACGTTCCCCGCCAGAAAGCGTCAGATAATTGCGTTCTGCCAGGCCTTCGATATCCAGTAGGCCCATGACCTCGTCAATAACCGCCTCGTCGTCACTTGCACGCGTGGTGCCGTGATAAGGCGTACGGCCCATGGCCACCACTTCATGCACCTGAAATGGGAAACTCAGCAGCGGTGTCTGGGCCACGAAGGCCCGGCGCTTGGCCAGGGCCAGTGGTGCGATTGACGGCAGGGCCTCGCCATCCAGCGTGACGCTGCCCTGATCGGGTTTGAGGCTGCCGGTCAGAAGCTTCAGAGCCGTGGACTTGCCAGCGCCATTGGGGCCGACGAAGGTGCTGAGGCGCCCCGGCCTGCAGACCAGTTCCGCGCGGTCGAGTATGGCCCTGCGCGAGCGAATCACGCTGGCTTGTTGTAGGGCAGCGCTCACCAGCCGCCGCCCCGGTGCTTGTCGCGCAGCAGCAGCCAGGCGAAGAAAGGCCCTCCCAGGGCAGCGGTCACCACGCCAAGGGGCAGTTCCGCGGGCGCAACGGCCAGGCGGGCAATGAGATCCGCAAACAGCACCAGCGCAGCGCCCAGGCAGGCAGAGCCGGGCAGTACGTAGCGGTGATCCGGACCGGTCAGAATACGGACCAGATGAGGCACGACCAGGCCTACAAAGCTGATGATGCCGCACACGGCGGTGGCCGTTCCAACGCCTAGTGCCGTAAGGATCGCTGCGCGTCGCTTTAGCTGTTCCACATCTACGCCGAGCGTTTCCGCGTCCGCCTCGCCCAGTAGCAGCGCGTTCATGGGTCGCGCCAGCTTCAGCAGGCCTGCGATGGCGATGATCATCAGCGCCACGGCCGGTAGCACCCGGGACCAGGTAGCGCCGCCCAGGGAACCGAGGGTCCACAAGGTCAGGTCGCGGAGCTGCGCATCGTCGGCGAGAAATTGCAGGTAACCAATGCCGGCCACGGCCAGCGCGTTGGCTGCGACGCCGGCGAGCAGCATGGTGGGCACAATGACCCGATTATCTACCGACGATATTCTATAAATCAGGGCGACGGTTGCCAGGGCGCCGCCAAAGGCCGCCAGCGGCATGGCGAAGGTGCCCAGAAGCTCAAACAGCGGCCGCGCCAGCGTGCCACCGAGCACAATAAGGGTTACGGCGGCCAGAGCGCCCCCGGCCGATACGCCAATGAGTCCGGGATCGGCCAGTGGATTGCGAAAAAAGCCCTGCATGGCGGCGCCTGCAATGCCAAGGCTGGCGCCTACCGCTGCGCCCAGTAGTGCCCGGGGCATGCGGATTTGCTCAATCACGCCCTGGCGCACTGGCGCCAGCGTATCAGCTGCCGTCAGGCCGAGTCGCTGTGACAAAGCCAACCAGAGATCGTTCAGGCTGATCGATAAGGGGCCCAGCATAACCGTCAGTAGCATGCCGGCGAGGGCTAACCAGCCGCAGGCCAGCACCACGCTACGCCCCCGGCGCTGGCGTTGGGTTCCAAGCGTGCTCGTGCCAGCGGCGGAAGCAAGCCGCTGGTTCATGGTTGCGCCTGATCCCCTGTGATCTCCGCCGCCAGTTGGGCCACGGCCGCGGGCGTTCTGGGTCCGAACTGCATGACCGTGACCGGGTCGACGAGGTATACCCGTCCCGCTTGAGCTGCGGAGGTCAGGGACAGGGCTGGGTGCTCCAGTACCGCCTGCAGACCACCCATCAGATCAGCGTGATGATGCATCACCAGAATCAGATCCGGATCGGCGGCAACGGCTGCTTCCAGAGACAGGGGTTTGTATCCCGTGTGGTCTGCGAAGACATTCTCTCCGCCCAGCATGTCGATAATGCCCTGAGCGGCGGTGTCGCGTCCGGCTGCTCGCGGGGCCCCGCGGGGCGGTGCCGCAAAAAACAACATGCGTTGATCGAGGCCGGAGCCAATAGCATCGCGGGCACTGGCCCAGTCTGCTTCAATTTTGGCGATCATTTCCGCGCCTGCCTGTTCCGCATCCAGCGCCGCAGCTACCGTGCGTGCTTTGGCGATAATGGCATCGACATCGTAGGCGGTTTCCATAGCCACGATATCCACTCCGGAACCCTCCAGCAGTTCGAGAGCCGCTGGCGGCCCCGCTGCGCCGCTAATGAGCAGCAGGTCGGGCTCTACCGATAACACACCCTCTGCCGATAGTTGCCGCACGTAGCCCACCTTGGGAAGCGTGGCGGCTGCCGCTGGATAGACGCTGGTCGAATCGTTGGCCACTATGCGGTGCCCTTCACCGAGGGCGAAGACGATTTCCGTGATGTCGCCACCGACTGCCACGACCCGTTCCGCAGCCCAACTGGCAGCGCTCAAAGAGATGAGAAAAAGAAAAGCGCTTGATTTTAATAATTTCACAACATCTGGCCTGTACGCGGGGCGGCTGGCTATTGTAAGTTAATGAGAATCATTTGCAATAAAAACAGGCGATCAACATGTCCGAGGACCAAGTAAATGCAACGCTATCCCAGCCTGAGCAGCGGGCGGCTAAGAGGCTGCTGAGGCTTTCCCGGTCCCTCATTTTGGCGCCGCTGGACAGCGCCAGCGGCCAGCCCGTACTGAAGCAACAGGTTGCAGCCACTGATAGCGACGGCTCTTTGTTGCTGTTGTTGCACGCACAATCCGAGCAGCATGGCCTGCTGGCTGCAGCCGGGCGCTGTAATGTGCTGTTAGTGGCAGCCGGGTCCGCTGTGGAGCGTGCGCAACTGTCCATTGAGGCTCAGGCACGAGTTCTGGCTGATGATGAGGCGGCTCGCGCCAGCATCCGCTGGCAGGCCTGTCATCCCGGTCAGGAGGCCGTGCTGGCCGACGCCAATCGGGTGCTCTGGAGCTTACGACCCATGCGCAGCACCTTCTATGACGATGCGGGCATGATCCACATTCTTGAGCCTGGCGCACTGCTAACCGCTTGTGCCGACTGGACTGCCTGGCATGAGCGTGAGGCAGGTGCGGTTGCGCATATGAACGAGGACCATCTCGACGCCACCGCGCTCTATGCGCACGTGCTGTGCGAGGCGCCGCACGGTGAATGGCTGATCACGGGACTGGACCCGGATGGCATTGATATGCGCTGTGAGGGGCAGCCGCTACGCTACTGCTATGAGCAGCCTCTGGAAAACGCTGAAGGGCTGCGGCCGCGTCTTGTTGCGCTGGTAAAGGAAGCGCGTGTGCGGTCCCTGAGGGCAAATTAGCGCTGCAACCTGCCACAGAAAGGTCCTGGCAAATCGGCTCTTATTGCAAATGATTCTCATTACCAATAAAATCCCTGTCCCGGCATGAGACAGGATGTGCGCCATGATTTTCAGGCAAGAAGAAAGCAGAGCGTCGGACCGTGATTGGGGTAGCCTGATGCGTGAGGGCGTGCAGGCGCATTCCGTATCCCGCTTCAATGATGCGCATGTCTGCTTCGCTCAGGCACGACTGGTGGCGGAAAAATCACTCGATGAAGCCGCATCGCAAGCGCGTCGCTCGGGTCGCACGGGCCCGGAAACCCTGGCAGAAGTGGAGCACTTTGCAACAGCCGTCGCGCATCTGGCCCTGAATAGCCGCTGTTGGGGTCGTTTCGAAATCACCCGGGAGGCGCTGGAAGGCGGACTGGAACAGCTGACCCGACTTTTTGAAGACCAGCGTTTGGCGAGCACCTTCCGGCATTTTAGTCAACGCCACGCTCAGCGCCTTGCCCAGCAGCTGGCTTGCTTGCTGCAGCATGGTGGCGCCAGTGACCCCGCTATGGCAGAAATCCTGGGTCCTTACCTTGAACGCCTGGAACCCAGCACCACCGCCGCCACCATGCGCGAAGGCGTGCGCATACATTGACGCGCAATCAGAGTGTCGGCAGTTCAACCTGCCGTCGCTGTTGTTGGGCCCTCTGCGCTGGGCCAAAGGACCGTTAACAGGGCGACTCCTGGCTTAGCGCGGGCTGACCTTGAATTTCTGCCCGCCCACAGCGGCTTCGTACATAAGACCGCCCTTGGCCATGGTGAAAATGGCCATGCCATCCTCAAACGAGGCATCTGCCGAGGCGCCCAGCGTGACAGCGACGGCTGATACTTGAGCATTAAGCTCATAATTGCCCTGCTTGAAGGTGTTCAGCGTGGCCTGGTCTTCAAAGAAAATAAATTGGCTGTAGGCCTGCCCACCCCATTGGAAGCCAATGCTGAGCTGCGTCATGGTAACGGTGGCGGTAATGGCGCCACCCTCATAAAGAACCCCCTTGCCCCGCGCGCCGCCGATGCCGATACCACCTTTGCCCACCGTGGGTAGAACCACGTAGCCCACGGAAGCATTAAAAAATCGCTGCATGTCCGGGTCCTGCTCCAGCAAGGCGGCCTTGGCTGCCTCAGCCTTTTTGCGCTGCTCCTCGGCCTCGGCCGGATCCCAGTTGGCTTGACTGACTGTCGCGGCGGACAAGAACAGAATGAACAAAGCGTTGCTGATTAATGCGCGCATGGAGATGCACTCCTCAAAATGTGGTTAGGGGTTCATATCAGTCTAGGTGAATAAACGGCTGCTGGGTAGCTAGCCGCCCCAGGGTCTGGCGGGGAAATCGTTCCCGCACGGTAATTTACCTGCTGCAAGATTCTTTGATGCCTGCATCAGGGCTTTGTCAGGGACCTGTGACCACCTCTGGCGGCAGCGCGCCCTGAATCAGTTCGCCCTCCATGAGGACCGCTGAGGGCTCCAGCGTCCAGATATGGAAGGGGTCGATCTCGAACAAGTTGCGTTCCAGCACCAGGAAGTCCGCCAGCTTGCCGGCTTCAATGGAGCCAAGCTGCTCGTCCAGACGCAGCTGACGGGCACCGTTGATCGTGTAGCCCTGAACCAGCTGTTCTAGTTCGAGACGTTCGGAAGCCGGCGGCCGGATGCCGTCATTATCGGTCTCCCACCAGACCTTTGGATTTTGTCGCAGGTGGCCGGTCTGCATGCCCAGATAGGGGCTGATGTAGGTTGGCAGCATGTCCCCGCCCCACCAT
>JABSSV010000121.1 GCA_013213875.1 Lysobacterales bacterium | reverse complement strand
GAGGATACGACGGCAGTCCGTCTTGAATTATTCGATGATGAGCTGGAATCCATTCAGGTGTTCGATCCGCTGACCGGCGAGGTGCTGGAGCAACTGCCGCGGGTGACCATTTATCCCAAGAGCCACTATGTGACGCCGCGCCAGATCGTGCTGGATGCGGTGCAGTCCATTGGCGATGAGCTACAGCCACGTCTGGACCAGCTACGTGATAATCAGAAACTGGTCGAGGCGCAGCGCCTGGAGCAGCGTACCCGCTATGATCTGGAGATGATGCTGGAGCTGGGCTACTGTAACGGCATCGAAAACTACTCGCGGCATCTCACCGGTCGGGGCGCGGGCGAAGCCCCGCCAACCCTGTTTGACTACCTGCCTGACGATGCGCTGCTGGTGCTGGATGAATCGCACGTGATGGTGCCGCAGCTGGGCGCCATGTATAAGGGCGACCGGTCGCGCAAGGAGAATTTGGTCAGCTATGGTTTTCGTTTGCCATCGGCGCTGGATAACCGGCCCCTGAAATTCGACGAATGGGAGGCGCGGGCCGGTCAGAGCGTATTTGTTTCTGCGACGCCCCGTGCCTATGAATTGGAGTTGTCCGGCGGCGAGGTAGTAGAGCAGGTGGTGCGGCCCACGGGGCTGATCGATCCGGAGGTAGAGATCCGGCCGGTAGGCGATCAGGTGGATGATCTTTTGTCAGAAATCAATGAGCGCACGGCGCTGGGCGATCGGGTGCTGGTCACCACACTCACCAAGCGCATGGCGGAAAACCTGACGGACTACCTGAATGAGCACGGCGTTCGGGTGCGCTATCTGCATTCGGACATTGATACAGTGGAGCGGGTAGAGATTATCCGTGATCTCCGTCTGGGTGAATTCGATGTACTGGTGGGGATCAACCTGCTGCGCGAAGGTCTGGACATGCCGGAGGTGTCACTGGTGGCCATACTGGATGCTGATCGCGAGGGTTTCCTGCGCTCGGACAGTTCCCTGATTCAGACCATGGGGCGTGCAGCCCGAAATGTGCGTGGCAAGGTGATCATGTACGCGGATACGATTACTGGCTCCATGCAGCGGGCCATGGATGAAACGGAACGGCGTCGCAGCAAGCAGATGGCCTATAACGAGGCGCACGGGATCACGCCGAAAACGGTACAGAAGAAAATCGCCGATATTATGGAGGGTGCCCGCGACGGCCGTCCCAATACGCGACGCGGCCGGCAGGTTGAGCCGGAAGTGGCGGAGGCGGCCAGTTTGAGTCCGGCTCAATTGGCGCGGCGCCTGGAAGAGTTGGAGAAGCAGATGTTCAAGCACGCGGAGAATTTGGAGTTTGAAGAGGCCGCGCGCGTGCGCGACCAGATCGGCAAGCTCAAGGCGGGTGCATTGACCACACCGGATCGTCCGGTCTTCGCAGACTGATGCGGCTTTGGTGCTGGGGATGGGTCCTGGGGCTGTTGCTGATGAATGAGAGCCATGCCGCTGAGCCGCTGGAGCATGCGCGGTTCGCGAGTTTTAATATCGCCATGGGCCTGTCCAGCGAGGGTGAGCTGGCAGCAGCCCTGGCCAGTGATCAAGATGAGCGTTTGCAAAAGGTGGCGGCCCTGATTCAGAAGCAGCGGCCGGACGTGCTGCTGCTCAATGAGTTTGACTACGACGCGAGCATTGACGCGGCGCTGCTTTTTCAGCGCCACTATCTGGCCGTGTCACAGCGGGGGCAGGCGCCCATCCACTACGCCTTTCACTTCCGTGCGCCGGTCAATACGGGCGTGCCGAGCGGGCTGGATATCAATCATGATCAGGGCGAGGCCTACGCGGAGAATGCCTGGGGCTACGGTACCTTCCCGGGTCAGTACGGCATGTTGGTGCTGTCGCGCTTCCCGATTCAAGAAGAACGCGTGCGGACCTTTCAGTTCTTTCGCTGGAGTGCCATGCCGGGCGCGCTGAGGCCCCGGTATGAAGATGGCGCCAGCTACTGGTCCGATGCGGTTTGGAGCCAGCTGCGCCTGAGCTCAAAAAGTCATTGGGATTTGCCCATAGCTCTGCCCGATGGGCGCACGGTACATTTTCTTGTGAGCCATCCTACGCCGCCCGTATTCGACGGCCCGGAGAACCGCAACGGGCTTCGCAATCATGATGAAATCCGCTTCTGGGCCGATTATGTTTCCGCCGATGGGGCGGCTTATCACCTGGACGATCAGGGGCGCAGGGCAAAATTACCGGCTCAGGCCAGCTGGGTGCTGGCCGGCGATCTGAATGCCGACCCGCAGGATGGTGACTCGGTGCCAGGCACCATGGACCGATTATTAGACCCGGGACTCAGTGCAGCCTGTGAGCCGGTCAGTGATGGGGCGCCGGTGGCGGCCAAGCAGGGTGGTGGTGCCAATCTTAAGCATCGGGGCGACAGTCGCTTTGACACGGCGGACTTTAACAACCGCTATACGGGTAATTTGCGCGTAGATTACGTGCTGGCGAGTGCCACCGAGGCGGTGGTGGGCTGTGGTGTTTTATGGCCAGCGCCCGGTGAGCCAGCGGCAGACTGGGTGACCGTTTCCGACCACCGTCTGGTCTGGCTGGATTTGGCACTCTCGTCGAAGGGGCAGCATAGAGACCTTGCCCCGGTACAAGCAGAGACCGCAGGACACCGTAGCAATGAGTGACAGCGTTAAGCTAGCCGATCTGTACCGTGACGTAATTCTTCGTCACGCTGCCAGTCCGTGTAATCACGGTGTGTGCATTGATGCGACGCACCGGGCTAGTGGAAACAATCCCTTGTGTGGGGACGAGGTTGAAATATTCCTGCGCATTGAAGATGGCGTAGTCGTTGCCAGCGCTTTTCATGGAGAATCCTGTGCCATTTGCATGGCTTCGGCCTCCGTGCTTTGTCAGCATCTACCGGGGCGATCCGTGGCTGATCTTGAATTGATGACGGCCGCTTTTGAGCAGGCACTGGCGGGTAGTGATGCAGGCGGTTTAGCGGATTTTCTGGTGCCGCTGACCGGCGTGCAACGCTATCCATCGCGCGTCGGTTGCGCGCTGTTACCGTGGCAGACGGCGCTGGTTGCGGAACAGCTAGTGGTGTAACGTTGTGAGGTCGTC
>JABSSV010000120.1 GCA_013213875.1 Lysobacterales bacterium | reverse complement strand
CGCAACCGACGAATTGGCCGCGCTTAGCACGGCGCGCGCGCGTGCGGTGGCGACGTCTTCGTCAACGCTGCAGCCTCAGATCAGCCGCTCACCCAACTTGCACATGACATAGGCCGCCGCGCGCGCATTGCGGTCCAGACCCAGCGCGTGTTCGGAATCATTGAGCACCTTGCTATCGAGATCAAACGCACTTCCTGCCCCGCAAGATGCCCCGTCTCTGAAAACAGGAAGTCCATGCCGAGGTGACCGTGACAGGTTTCTGAGAAGCTCGAACCATTAATACCCCCGCGACCCGTTGCGGTTAGCACCTGAGGAGGAGAAGGCAAAAGATGGCAGGTAACCGCGTTGATGCCAGGTATTTTTGCGCCTCACAGCAGGAGTATCGCCGCGTCAGTTCCCTGTCTGGAAGCTCAAAGCTGAACACTTGTTCATATAAATATTTGTGTATATGATGACATATAGAACTGTTGATGCGGACCTTAGTTCATATGGCTCCAACGTCCTCCGATGAATCGGGCACGAGTGCGCAGCCTTCGACTCAGCTGGTGCTGGAGCGGGCAGCGGGCATGTTGCGGGCCGGCGGTGATCCAGAGCGGCTGAGAATTCTGGAATTGTTGCTCGGGGGCGAGCGACAGGTATCGGAAATTGCAGCCAGCACCGGCGCTGAAATGTCCACCGTATCGCAACGACTGAGAGTGCTCTTGCATGAGCATCTTGTAAAACGACGCCGAGCGGGCCGGGATATGTTTTACCGGCTGGCCGATTCACACGTAGAAACCCTGATCCGTAACGTGCTCGAACATGCGGATCCGGACCACATCGATCCTTGACCGGGAGCAAAGCGACCCATGAGCTGTAAAAAGCATGAAAACCACGATCACACACACGGGCCAGACTGCGGCCATGTCGCCGTCAAGCACGGAGACCACGTAGGCTACCTTCACGATGGACATCTGCACTGCGCCCATGATGACCATTACGATGAACACCGTATTGAGGTGTCTGAAGTAAATCCCGACACCTGTGCCCCCCACCAGTGCCAGGGTCACGATCAGGGGCATGTGCATGGTCCGGGCTGCGGGCATCCTGCCGTTCCCCATGGCGATCACATTGACTATTTGGTCGATGGGCATCTGCATCATCCACACGGTGACCACTGCGACGATCACGGGCCGGTAGAACTGGCCTGACCCGGTGTTGCCCTAGCGGTCGGCGTGGGAGCCGCCGGACCGCTCCGGTGCGCGTCGCGACAAGACGGTAGGGCCTGGGGCCTGCAACTGCTGGCCCGCCAAGCGTCCAGGCTGACCATGCGATCGCCCTTAACCTGGGGTGCTAGCGCAGATGCACAGGGAAGCTCGTCCTGTCTTGGGACGGCTATCGCGGGCGCTAACCCGTCGGTGACCGCCAGCACGTTGCGCCGCCACCCCGTTCGCAATATGCCCTCGCTAAAGGCGATTTCTGGCCAAAAAGCCTATAAGCATCACGCTCTCTGCCGAGTTCCTTCACGCACTGTCGCCAGCGTTGAGGGGGTGCAGTGATCAGGAAGATTCCGGTGCGGTTTCGGCTGCGGCTCGCCTTGAATGGCGTGGTGGACAGGGCGCCGTCTCAGGCAGGGCCTGGTG
>JABSSV010000012.1:26732-29721 GCA_013213875.1 Lysobacterales bacterium | reverse complement strand
AATGGTAGCCGCAGCGGCCAGATAGCTCAGACCCTGATCCTGAATCAGCTGCACCGGTGAGATCTGATCATCAAGGGCGGTCGCCATCATATCGAGCATGACAAAGCCGCTGCCGCCCATGGCATCGAGGTCCGTCATAAAGACCTCGTTGCCATACACATGCACGTCGGTGACCTCAGGAATCAACCGGCGCATTTCGCGCAGCAGCTCGGAAGACAACACCTCCCGGTTACTAAGCGCCTCGGCGCGTTCCTGCACTTCTGGCGAACGCAGCATTTCGTGTATTTCAGCGGCCGGCCGCGCAAGCTCCCGGACCACCATGCGTCCCTGATCCATGGCCGCTTCCCGTTCGCGCACGTCAGCGTTGACGCCAACACGCGCCCAGGCGGCAATGGCAAGTATCAAAATACCGGCCAGCAGGTAGGGCCAGGGTGCCGCCAGCACCGTGCTCGCTGGCAGCTTTCCGTGGACGCTTTCACCGAGAGTTTTTTTCGCCATCACTCAGCTCCTGCCCGTATGACCGAAGCCACCCGCGCCGCGGTCGGAAGCCTCGAAATCAGAGACCAGTTCCCAGTCCGCCTGCACCACCGGCACGATCACCAGCTGCGCCAGACGCGCGCCGGTCTCTATCACGAAGGGTGTGGACGACCGGTTCCAGCAGGATACATAGAGCTGCCCCTGATAGTCGCTGTCGATAAGCCCCACTAGGTTGCCCAGCACAATGCCGTGCTTGTGACCCAGACCGGAGCGCGGCAGGATCATGGCCGCGAGGCCGGGGTCAGAAAGATGCATGGCAAAGCCCGTGGGAATTAATTCCGTGACGCCAGGTGCAAGCGTCAAATCCTGCTCCAGCATGGCGCGCAGGTCCATGCCTGCAGAACCTGGAGTGGCGTAGTCCGGCAACGGAAACTCATTACCGAGTCGTGCGTCCAGAATCCGCATCTGCACGGTTGGCCTGTCGTTAGAGCGCCCCATCAATCCCCTCCAAAAATCCCATTTCAACACCTGCTGAGTCAGCGACCTGCGTGCACCTCTCCTTGCGCGGCACACTGCCCGCGCTACTATAGCAAGGCCAGCGGCGCTGCATGACCAGAAAATTCTTACGTCCCGGCGGGCTCCCAGTCATATGGCGAAGACCAGACTCATCGGCACACTGGGAGCCATGGCCAAGCTCAGAGCGATAAGCTGCCGCACCCGCGCCCAGGACGTCAAGCTACTGGCCGAGTTACTGGCACCCAGCCTGGGCCTGCGACAGGCTCATCGAGCCGCCGAATGTGCCCTGCGCGCCTGCGGGAATTTTGCCGGTCTGGCGCGCATGCCCGCATCCCAACTGTGTCAGCTACCGGGCTGGAACCGGGACAGTGCAAACATTATCGGCAGCGCCCGCAGCCTGGTGCAGCGCCAGCTAGAGTGCCGGCTCATTCGTGGCCAACCGCTGACCCGCCCGGAGCAGGCGGAACGCTACCTGCGCACCTCCATGGCCCATCGGCGGCGGGAGATCTTCAGCTGTCTGTTCCTGGACGTACAGCACCGCGTGGTGGCCTGTGAGGAGCTGTTTAAGGGTTCCATCGATGGCACCAGCGTGTACCCGCGCGTGGTGGCGGAAAGGGCTTTACTCCTCGGGGCGGCCGCCGTGATCGTCGCCCACAACCACCCCTCGGGCACCACCGATCCCAGCACCGCAGATCGGGCCATCAGCGGCCGGCTCAGCAAGGCGCTTGCGCTGCTGGACATCCGCTTACTGGACCATTTTATTATCGGCGACGGTCGTGCCGTGTCCATGGCGCGCCGGGGACTGCTGTGACACGCTAAAACAGCCTGTAAATTTGCGCCGAAAACTTGCGCGTGCGCCACGTTTGGGGTATAAAGTGCGGCTCTTTTTTGCACCAGAACACTCGGGAACAGACCCATGTCCAGAATTTGTCAGGTCACCGGCAAAAAACCGATGACCGGTAACAACGTGTCGCACTCTAATATCAAGAGCAAGCGTCGCTTCCTGCCCAACCTCCACACCCATCGTTTCTGGGTGGAAAGCGAGAACCGTTGGGTGAAACTCCGTGTATCCACGAAAGGCCTGCGCATCATCGACAAGAAAGGCATCGACGCCGTTCTCACCGATCTGCGCGCCCGTGGCGAAAAAGTCTGACGCGAGGATCCTTTCATGGCCAAGTCAAACCGCGAAAAAATCCGTCTAGTGTCCAGCGCGGACACGGGACATTTCTACACCACCGACAAGAACAAGAAGACCATGCCGGGCAAGATGGAGATCAAGAAGTTTGATCCCGTCGTGCGCAAGCATGTGATCTACAAGGAAGCCAAGATCAAGTAGATCTTTGTCTGCCGTTCTGTTGCGAAAAAACCCGCTCTCCGAGCGGGTTTTTTTGTGCCTCCGAAGATCCCCACACCCGGCCCTCAGTGCCGGGATGTGAGTATCAAATTACCCCAGTCGTCCAACGCCGCCAGCCAACCCCCGGCAACCCAAACGGTAGCTGCCTCATCCAGCACCAGCGCCGGACCGGCAACGCTCTGGGCCGGCGTAAGAGCCTGCCGCCGGAACACCGGCACGGTCCCTTGCAACTGCGGCACGTAGGCCGCCTGCGGCTTCTCCGCAGCAAGGGGCTGGTGTCGCTCCAATCGGATCAGCGGCGCCGGTGCCCGCGAAGAAACCCGCAGGTTAACCAGCTCGATATCGCGCGCTAGCCGATGGCCGGTCGCCGTCTCGTGGGCGCAGTGGAAGGCCTCGCTCATGCGCGCCAACTCCTGAGCCGGCAACACCAGTGTGGCGCTTTGGCCCGCGTAGCGAAGCTCAAACTTACGCCGGTGGGTGACCCGCTGTGCGTTGATACCTTCCGCACCCAGCTCCTCCAGCGACTGCTGCTCCTGGATGTGAAACTCACGCTCCAGCATCGGATCATCCAGCTCGGGCAGTGTCCGCAGCATCGCCCGCACCCGTTCGCGGCCCGGTTGCGACGCAAGCATGCCGTGGGCT
>JABSSV010000012.1:0-26632 GCA_013213875.1 Lysobacterales bacterium | reverse complement strand
TACGATGCGCTGCATGCCCATGAGCTCAGCCAGCTCGCAGGCATGCAGACCGCCGGCACCCCCAAAGCAGACCAGGTCGTAGTCCTGTGGATCGTGTCCACGCTCAACGGACATGACCCTGAGCGCGCGTGCCATGTGTTCGTTGGCAACCCGCAACACACCCTCTGCCGTCTCAATCGGGTCCATGCCCAGCTGCGCGCCCAGGCGGGTCATGGCGGCCATGGCCGCCGGCTGGTCCAAAGGCATGTAGCCGCCCAGAAGCGTATCGGCCGGCAGCCGACCGAGCACCAGATTCGCATCGGTCACGGTGACCGCCGCACCGCCACGCCCGTAGCAGGCAGGCCCGGGGTCCGCACCCGCCGACTCGGGGCCAACCAGTAGCATGCCCCCCTCGTCCACGCGGGCCATGGATCCACCGCCAGCGCCGATGGTATGAATATCCACACTGCTGATGGTCAGCGGCCAGCCCGCGATCTGCGAATTCTGGGTCAGCGGAATGGTGCCGTTGAGCAAGGCCACATCCGTCGACGTGCCGCCCATATCCAGAGTAAGCATGCGCTCGCGTCCGGTCACCTCTGCCAGCAACCGGGCCGCGGCAATTCCACCCGCGGGCCCGGACAGGAGCAGAGATACGCCGTGACGGGCCGCCTGTGCCGCCGCGACCGTGGTACCCGCGCTCCGCAGCACGGAAATAGCGGCTTCCGGCAAGGCTTTCTGCAAGCGACGCAGGTAGCGTGACATGACGGGACCCACCGATGCATTCAGCCAGGTCGCTATGCCGCGCTCATACTCACGGATCTCTGGTAGCACTTCACTGGCCAGGCTGACAAATAAAGAGTCCGGCAGCATGCGGGCCAGGCGCTGTTCCTCCTCGGGACAGAGCCAGGCATAAAGCAGGTTCACCGCCACCGCATCTACCTCCAGAGCGTTGACGCTTGCGGCCAGCTGCGCCAGTTCGTCGTCACTGGCACGCGCCAGCAAGCTACCATCATGTGCCGCGCGGGTGCTGATCTCGAAGCAGTGTTGCGCCGCCACCGGCGCTGGGCCGGCGGGTTGCTCGAGCGCGTAGATCTCCGTGCGTTGCTGCCGCCCCAGCGCCAGCACGTCGGCAAACCCCTGACTGGTCACATAGGCCACCTCAGCGCCCTTGCCCTCCAGCACCGCGTTGGTAGCCACCGTGGTACCGTGCACCATCAATACAGGGCGGTCTTTAACGTTCAGCTTCTCCATGCCCTGCACGATGGCTTCCGAAGGGTCATGGGGCGTGGACAGCACCTTGCAGTGGTGCAGCCGCTCATCCCGCCACAGAACCAGATCGGTAAAAGTGCCACCCGTATCAACGCCAATCAGCACGGGCGCCCGGCGCCGCTTGTCTGAAACTGAACTCATGTTGGGATTCCACTGGATCAACCGCTATTGTAGTGGCCCTTTTGAAACAGGAAAGTGGCATGCCCGAATTGCCCGAGGTTGAAACCACACTGCGCGGTATTCAGCCCTTTCTTGAGCAGCAATCACTGGCAGCCATCACCGTGCGCGAACGGCGCTTGCGCTGGCCCATACCCGCCCGGGTCGATGCACTGGTCGGAGCGCGCATCATCGGACTGGAACGGCGGGCGAAATATATCCTGCTGCACACCGATGCGGATGGTGCGCTGCTGATACACCTGGGCATGTCCGGCTCGCTGCGCGTGGTCACTGAGGCCGAAGCGCCGCGCGCCCATGACCACTTTGACCTGGTGACCGATGGCGCCATCATCCGCTACAACGATCCGCGTCGCTTCGGCTGTTTGCTGTGGGCACCGGCACCGGTTAACAGGCATCCGCTGCTGGCAACGCTGGGGCCGGAACCGCTCGGACCGAACTTTAACGGCGCTCTACTGTATGCGCGCGCCCGGGGGCGGCGGCAGGCGGTAAAGAACTTTCTTATGGATGGAAAAATCGTGGTCGGTGTGGGCAATATCTATGCCTCGGAATCGCTGTATATGGCCGGTATTCATCCCAACCGGCCAGCCGGTCGTGTCTCCGCACAGCGCTATGCAGGGCTGGCGAGGGCGGTGCAGGACGTGCTCGGGCGATCCATCCGTCAGGGCGGAACCACGCTTCGCGATTACGTGAACAGCGACGGTAACCCGGGCTACTTCGCTCTGGATCTGATGGTCTACGGACGCGAGGGAAAGCCCTGCCTGCAATGCTCGGAACCGGTGCGCCAGCGGGTGATTGGACAACGTTCGAGTTTCTACTGCCCACGCTGCCAGCGCTGAGTCAGTCGCCGGTTTCCCGCTCGATCTGCTCCTGCCTCCGGGCAGCAGCCTCCTGCTGTTGTTGCTCCAGCGGCCCGGCTCGTTCCAGCGCCTGCAGCTGAGGCGCCAGGACCGTCTCCTCAACGGGCGTGGGTGCTGGCTCGGGGAGCCATCGCCAAAGCAGCAGCAAGATCAGCAGTATGCCCAGCAACCAGCGCATCAGGTGAACGCTCCGGATACAAAGATCACAGCAATGTCTCCGGCTCCGGCGGATCTCCCGCTTCCGGCGGCTCAATAAATTTGACCCGCTTGCCGCCGGCGAAGACCGCTTTGAATTCCTTACGGCTCACCGACACATAGCGCTCGTTACCGCCGATTTCCACCTGTGATCCTTCACGCAGCGCATAGCCATGCTCATCCACTCGCACCACCATGGTGGCCTTGCGGCCCGTATGACAAATGGTCTTTAGCTCCTGCAACTCATCAGCCCAGGCCAACAGGTGCTTGCTGCCGCTGAACAGCTCGCCCTGAAAATCAGTCCGCAGGCCGAAGCACAGCACCGGAATATTGAGCTGATCGACCACTTCGGAGAGCTGATAAACCTGATCGCGACTGAGAAACTGGCTTTCATCTACCAACACACAGTGCACGGGATTCTGCTCCAGCTCGCGATGCACCGCATCCAGCAGATCGGTCTCCGCACCAAAGGGCTGGGCTTCCGCATGCAGGCCAATCCTTGAGGTGATATAACCGACCGCATAGCGATCATCCAGCTGGGGGCTGAACAGCAGGGGTCGCATGCCACGTTCGCGGTAGTTCCAAGCCGATTGCAGCAGCAAGGTGGTCTTGCCGGCGTTCATCGCCGAATAATAAAAATACAGCTTGGCCATACTCAGCTTTTCTCCGGCACAGGATTGGCTGCCACCAACACCTGATGGGCGACTTGCCACAGCCGCCACTGGGGTCCATAGCGCGCCAGGGCATCGGTGGCATGCTCAGCATAGCGCGCAAACATTTGCTCCGGATCCGTCTCGCGACCCGCCGGCAGCAGTTCCAGCATCCGTTGGCGTCGCGCCGGATCCCAGACCATGTTGTAGGGCACAAAGGTCGCCTGCGCCTGCGCCAGCATATCCAGCCCCCGACGCGGCACGGGCAGGAACTTGCCCAGCACGGGCAATCGGTCCGGGACCTCAGCGCCCAGCGGCGAGTCAGCCACCATGATCACGCCCACATGGGCCTGGTTCATGGAATCCCGTAGCTTGAGCCCCGCCCCACCGACACGAATTGCCTGGCCTTTACAGACCCTAATCATGTAGTAGAGCCGCAGCTTCATGTAGTAGTAAAGCACTGGCGTGGGCCCAAGATGAGCGCGATCCAGCTCGCCCCGATAAATCAGCCGGGGAGCAAATCCAGCCGCCGCAAGCACGCGCATCAACAAGGTTCCTACCCCCAGATGCGTCCCCAGAAAAACCGCACCTTGTGCGGGGTCTGGCCAGTTTCCGCTCACCGTCACCAGCCGCTCGCGAATGCGCCGATCACTGCTGAACAGGCCATGCCAGAGATCGACCGCATCCAGCAGATGCATGAGCCGATACTGACGCTTCCAGTCGGCCTCTGGCATCTGCACGCCGAACTCAAGCGCATTGGTCCAGGCGGCACGTGTCAGACCACGAAAAAACCAACTACTCCCCGCGAGGTGAAACTGCAGCCGTTCCGCCCAGCGCACGGGCAGCAAGAAGCACAGCAGCGGCAGCAGAAAATAAATCAACAGATCACGCAGCTGGCGTAGGCACCAGGCCGGTAAGCTCAATAATCTCCGGATCACACCCGCTGTCCTTCCAGCAATACCCAGCCCTTGCGCTGTGCGATCACGCGAACGTCCAGACCTTCCTCAGCGAAGGCGGCAATCAGCGCATCGGCCTGCTCTTCCAGCACGCCGGTCATGATCAGGCGCGCACCGTCGCGCAGGGACGCGACCAGAGCCGGTGCCAGGCGCGTGAGTATGGGAGCGAGGATATTGGCGATAAGCAAATCCGCACGCTGGCCAGCCGGCGTATCGCCAGCGCGGGCTTCAACACGATCGCTGAGTTCGTTGCGTTCGGCGTTGCTGATCGTAGCGGTGACCGCCTGGGGGTCATAATCGATGGCCAGCACGCGACGCGCGCCCTGCAGCGCAGCAGCGATAGCCAGAATGCCGGAGCCACAGCCGAAATCGATCACTTCCTGGCCGCTGAGGTCCTGCCCATCCAGCCAGGCCAGGCACAGGTGCGTAGTGGCATGGGTACCGGTGCCGAAGGCCAGACCCGGATCGAGGCGGATCAGGGTCGCATGCGGATCCGGCGGCTCATGGCCGGTGGGCACGATCCACAGCTGCTCACCAAAGCGCATGGGTGCAAAACGCTCCATCCAGGCGCGCTCCCAGACCTGCTCTTCCAGCTCCGTCAGCTCTGGCACCTCTACCAACGGCAGTAACATGAGCGTTTGACGCAGCGCGGCACGGTCAGCGTTCAGGGGAAAGAGGCCGGTTACCCGAATGGCGTCCCACAGGGGCGTCTCGCCCACGGGCGGCTCCCACAGGGGGGTATCACCATGATCGGTCAGGGTCACAGCCAGCGCGCCCTGTCCCAGCAAAAGGGATTCGGCCAGCTCCGCGTGGACGCGTTCCACCCGGACACTGACCTCAAGGTATTGTGGTTTCACCGCTCCGGGCCAGCGCCGTCCTGCAGGCGCTTCTCCAGATAGTGGATATTGAACCCACCCTCGAGAAACCCTTCATCCTTCAGCAACCACTGGTGTAGCGGGATGTTTGACTTGATGCCGCCGAGCACCATTTCGTCCAGAGCAACGCGCATGCGCGCAACGGCCGTATCGCGATCGTGACCATGCGCGATGACTTTGGCGATCATGGAGTCATAGTTGGGTGGTACGCGGTAGCCGTCATAGATGTGCGAATCGACGCGAATGCCGGGACCACCGGGCGTGTGAAAGCCTTCGATGGTGCCCGGACTGGGCATGAAGTTATGCGGGTCTTCGGCGTTAATGCGACATTCAATCGCATGGCCCCGCACCTGAACGTCTTCCTGCCGATAGCTCAGGGGCTCGCCCGCCGCGACCAGAATCTGCTCACGGATCAAATCCACGCCGGTAATGCGCTCGGTCACCGGATGCTCTACCTGAATACGGGTATTCATCTCGATGAAATAAAAGCGACCGTCGTCATACAGGAACTCAAACGTGCCGGCTCCGCGGTAGCCGATACGCTTGCAGGCCTCAACGCAAACCGCACCGATCTCGGCGCGCTGCTCCGGTGTGATGCCCGGTGCCGGCGCCTCTTCGATGACCTTCTGATGCCGTCGCTGGGTAGAACAATCCCGTTCGCCCAGATGAATCGCGTTGCCGCGCTGGTCGGCCATGACCTGAATTTCAATGTGGCGCGGGTTCTGGAGGTATTTCTCCATGTAGACCGTATCGTCACCGAAGGCCGCTGCCGCCTCCTGACGTGTGAGCTGCAGGGCCGTATCCAGTTCTTCCTCGGCGTTGACCACGCGCATGCCGCGACCACCACCGCCGGCGGCGGCCTTGATGATGATCGGATAGCCGATGTCCCGTGCGATCGCCGCAATCACCTCCGGCTCATCTCCGAGCGGACCACCGGAGCCCGGCACGCAGGGCACACCCGCCTCCTTCATGGCCGCAATCGCCGACACCTTGTCCCCCATAAGGCGAATGGTCTCCGGTTTTGGCCCGATAAAGATGAAGCCGCTTTCCTCCACGCGCTCCGCAAAATCGGCGTTTTCAGCGAGAAACCCGTAGCCCGGGTGCACCGCGACCGCGTCTGTGACTTCCGTGGCTGCGATGATAGCCGGCACATTGAGATAGCTTTCCGCAGCCGGTGCCGGGCCGATACAAACCGACTCGTCAGCCAATGCCACGTGCTTGAGGTTACGGTCCACGGTGGAATGCACAGCAACCGTCTTAATCCCCAGGGCCTGGCAGGCGCGGTGGATGCGCAGGGCGATCTCGCCGCGATTGGCGATTACGATTTTGTCCATAATGGCCATGGTCAGACCGCTCAGCGAACCACGAACAGCGGCTGGTCAAACTCCACCGGTTGGCCGTTTTCCGCCAACACTGCGACCACCGTGCCCGAAAAGTCCGATTCAATCTGGTTGAACATCTTCATGGCTTCGATGATGCACAGCGTGTCGCCCACCGCTACCGACTGACCGAGGGCAACAAAAGCTTCCGCTTCGGGGCTGGAAGCCGAATAGAAGGTGCCCACCATGGGCGCGCGCACAATCTGGCCCTCGGGCACCTCGGCTTCAGCCGCCGGAGCGGCGTCTGCAACGGGAGCCGCTGGCGCGGGTGCCACTGCTGCCGGAGCCGCCACGGGAGCGGCCACAGCGGCCGGTGCAGCAACCACCGCGGGCGCACCCAGCTGGCGGGTGATGCGCAGTGATTCTTCACCCTCAACGATTTCGATTTCCGAGAGGCTGGATTCTTCCAGCAGCTCGATCAATTTTTTAATTTTGCGAATATCCATGCCCAGTCACTCCGCTCAGGGTTCAAGCCGGTTGATGATTGCCTGCAGGGCCAGCAAATAGCCCTCGCCGCGAAATCCACTGATCACGCCCTCGGCAATATCGGCAAAATAGGTCACCTGGCGGAACGGTTCGCGTGCGGACACGGCCGACAGATGCACCTCGATAAAAGGAATCTTGACGGCCAGCAAGGCATCCCGCAGCGCAATGCTGCTGTGCGTGTAGGCGGCCGGATTAAGAATGATGTAGTCAACGCCGTCCCGCCCCGCTTGCTGAACCGCGTCGACCAGTTCGCCCTCCGAGTTGCTCTGCAGGCTGTTGAGCGTCAGGCCACAGGCTTCTGCCAGATCAGCCAGATCCTGCTCAATGGACTGCAGACTACGCTGCCCGTACTGGCCCGGCTCCCGCTCACCGAGCAGGTTCAGGTTGGGACCGTTAATTACCAGCACATGCGTCATAGGTCAGTTGATTGGTGGCGAAGGGGCGCAGTCTGCACCAGACGAAAACCAATATCAACAATTCGCTACCGTATTGAAGAAGATAGCAGCAGGATCGTTACCAAAACGTTAAAGCACGCCTCTGCTTGTGCTACAGCAGCGCCTGCAACTGGCGTCGCAGCTCACCCTCTTTGAGCTCGCCCAGATAGGTCCAGCGCACCACGCCCTGGCGATCAATCAACACGGAGTAGGGCAGCAGGCCGGCCTCGTTGCCATAGGCCACCCCCGTGGCCATGACATCGCCCGCCCCCACCAGGATTGGATAACCAATCCCAAACTGGTCGGCAAAATCACGCGCGCGCTGCACGTCATCAAGTGCGATACCCAGCAGACTGAGGCCCTGACTTTCAAACTCCTCGTGCACGGCCTGCAGCATGGGCATCTCCTTGCGACAAGGCGCGCACCAGGTGGCCCAAAAGTTGATCAGCACCACCCGCCCGGAGAACTCGTCCAGGGACACACGCCGCCCCTCACTATTACCGAGCGTAAACGGCGGCGCGGGCTGACCCAGCAGCGCCGTCGGACCCGCGCCTGCGGCCGTCGTGTTGGGGTCTGGCCGCAACCAGGTGGAAACCAGCGCACCAGCGCCCAGGGCCAGCGCCGCTACCAGCACATATAGCCAGGCGCGGGACACGGCTTACCAGGCCTCACGCACAGCGCGCAGATGCGCTGCAAAGGCCTCAGGTCCAAAGTAGCCGACCAGGCGATAGGCCTCCATTTCCTTGCCCTCGCGGTCAAAAAACAAAATGGCCGGCGGACCGATGATGCGATAGCGCCCCATCAGCGCCTGATCGATCTCGTCGTTTTGCGTCACGTCAGCCTTTAAGGGCGTAAAGCGGGCCAACTCAGCCTGCACGGGATCGGTGGGAAAGGTATTGCGCTCCATGCGAATGCACTCAACGCACCAGTCCGCATAGAAATCCAGCATGGCCGGTTGGCCGGCCGCATGGCCCCGCGCCACTGCCGCGTCCAGATCCTCCAAAGATTTGATACGTGCAAAAGCCGCGGATGCCTTCGCAGCACCCGCGCTTTGACCGCCGCCACCGAAGTGCGCCAGCGGCCGCAGCCAGTAATCGCCACCGGAGGCCGCACCAACCAATTGCATGCCGCCAAAGATCAGCAAGGACACACCGAGCGCCTTCCACAGGCGCGACCAGCCACTGGCACCCGCGGCAATACGCTCCAGCGCGCCGAGGTAGACCGCGCAGCTAATGGCCAGCAGCCCCCACAGCACCATAATGACCGGGCCCGGGACAATGCGCTCCAGCATCCAGATACCGAGGCCCAACAGCCCGACCCCGAACACGGCCTTTACCGCATTCATCCACTGGCCCGCACGGGGCAGGAACTTACCGGCCGAGAGCCCAAACAGGATCAAGGGCACGCCCATGCCCAGGGACATGGCGAACAGTGCCGCACCACCCAGCCCGGCGCTGCCCGTCTCGCCGATAACGATCAGCGCCGCCGCCAGCGGTGGCGCCACACAGGGCCCGACAATCAGGGCCGACAGGAAACCCATTACCGCCACGCCGCCCAGACGACCGCCCTGCTGGCGATTGCTCTGCTCGGTCAAGGAGGTCTGCCAGCGGCTGGGCAACTGCAGCTCATAGAAACCAAACATGGACAGGGCCAGCAGTACAAAAATCAACACAAAGAAACTGATGATCCAGGGGTTCTGGAACATGGCCTGCAGGTTCTGGCCGAACAGGCCCGCAAGCACGCCGGCCGCCGTATAGGTCAGCGCCATGGCCAGCACGTAGACCAGCGACAGGGTCAGCGCCCGACCGGTGGTGATGCGATCCCCTTCGCCGGCAATGATCCCTGAAAGGATCGGCACCATGGGGAACACGCAGGGGGTGAAGGCCAGCAGGATGCCACCGATGAAGAAGGCCAGCAGAGCGCCAGCAGGGTTTTCAATAAGCAAAGCCGCCAGGCGCCCCTGCTCGGAAACGGGAACCGCCGGTGGCGTCGTCGCGGCGGGAAGGGTGGCAGCGCCGGTCGCACTGGCCTCCAGCTCTAGCGCGAAGCGCTCCTGCTGGGGCGGATAGCAGATATCACCATCGCGACAGCCCTGAAAACGCGCTTCCAGCGTAATAGATGTGGCAGGACCAGGCGCGCGCCGCAGGCGCACGGGAATCTCGGCCTGTTCGAACAGCACCGGCACCACGCCAAACTCCGGATCATCCTTGAGCGTCCCCTCCGGCAGTTCGGCAGCGGCCACGCTGACACCACTGGCATCAACCACCACAAACTCAAACTTATCCAGATAGAGGTAATAGCCCGGCTGCGGCGTAAAGCGCATGAGCACGGTACTGGCATCGGTCACCAGCGCTTCAGCGCTGAAGGCCTGTTCCGCTGGCAAGGCAGGGGCGCCGGAAGCCGGCGCGAGGGCGCCGCCACCGAGCAGCTCAGTCAATCCATCCAGCGGCGCTGCGTTTGCCGTAGCAGCCGCGGCTGGCAGGCTGACCGCTACCGTTTGCATGCTCGGCGGGTAGCACAGCACCGATTCCAGACAGCCTTGCGAGCGCACTTGCAGGGTCACGCTTTCAACGTTTTCGGCCAGCTGCGTTAACGGCACTCTGACCCGCACCTCATCGTGGTATTTCACCACGTCGGCGTTCAGCAGCTCATCGAACTCCCGCTTGCCTGCGGGCAACTCGGGCGTTCCCAGGGTCACGCCTTCCGTGGCGCTGCGGATGCGCAGGAAACGGTTGTTGTACAGGTAGTAGTTGTCGGCGATCTCCCAGCGCAACTCAATCTCATCGCGCGACAGGGCCTGCGCTGACAGCACAAACACCTCATCGTAAGAACGCACCTGATCGGGACTGAGACCCTGGGCCTGTGCCGCACCAGCCAGGAGCAGTGCACAGCTGGCCAGCCAGCGAAACATCTTCTTTTTCATCGCAAACCCACCGCCTCGCGACGGCACTCCCTTAATCCATAACATGATCGGTGATCCAGCGCGCGTAAGCGCTAGATACCTGCGCTGGCTCCAGTGCCACCAGTTCGGGCACCGCATAGGGATGCTGCGCTTCCAGCCATTCCTGCAGGCGGCCCAGTTGGCCCCGTGTGCTCTTTATGACCAGCAACACTTCCTGCTCATCGGCAAGTTCGCCATCCCAGACGTACACGGACCGCACGGCCGGCACAATGTTCACACAGGCCGCCAAGCGCGCACGCACCATGGCGCGCGCCAGCGCCGCTGCCGTATCCGCATCGGGCGCGGTGCTCAGCACCAGCCGCAGGTCACTCATGTCGCGCAGGCTAACCCAGCGGCCGTGAAGGATGCCTGCTGGATCCGATGCGCACTGACGCGGGCCGCCACCTTACACCTCGAAGGGCGGGAGCTTTTTATCCAGCAGTACCTTCCGCATGCGCACGTAGTTCGGCAATCCGTTCTTGCCGTAGGGCGGATAGGCCTCACCCTGAATCAGCGGCGCCAGATAGCGGCGTGCCGCCGCGGTAATGCCCATGCCATCTTTGCTGATGAACTTCTTGGGCATCATCTTTTCCTTATTCGCCATACGGCTGAGCTGGGCCTCACCGGCCCGCCAGCGGTAGGGCTGATCAGACACGCGCTCGATAATCGGCATGACACCGGACTTGCCCTCGGCCGCCAGTTTGATGGCCGCAGCGCCCATGGCATAGGCCTGATCCACATCGGTCTGCGAGGCCACGTGGCGGGCAGAACGCTGCAGGTAATCGGACACGGCCCAGTGATATTTGTAGCCGAGCTTGGCCTTCACCAGACCTGCCACCACCGGCGCCACGCCGCCCAGCTGCGCATGACCGAAGGCATCGCGCACGCCGGCATCGGCAAGAAACTTGCCACTGGCATCACGCACACCCTCGGAAACCACCACCGAGCAGTAGCCATGCTTTTTCACCGCGCGGTCGACCTTGGCGAGGAACGCAGCCTCATCAAAGGTCACCTCAGGAAAGAGAATCACGTGGGGCGGATCGCCCTGCTCCTGCTGGGCCAGGCCACCGGCAGCGGCAATCCAGCCCGCGTGCCGACCCATAACCTCAAGAATGAACACCTTGGTGGAACTCGACGCCATGGACTCTACGTCCAGACTCGCTTCCATAATCGACACAGCAACGTATTTGGCTACGGAGCCAAAGCCGGGGCAGTTATCGGTAATGGGCAGATCGTTGTCGATGGTTTTCGGCACACCGATGCACTGCACGGGGAATCCCATTTTTTGACCAATCTGCGAGACCTTGTAGGCCGTATCGGAAGAATCACCACCGCCGTTGTACAGGAACACCCCGATGTTGTGCGCCTTGAAGACTTCAATCAAACGCTCGTACTCACGCTGATTTTCTTCCATGCCGCGCAGCTTGTAGCGGCAGGAGCCAAAAGCACCGCCGGGCGTATGGCGCAAGCCAGCGATGTCAGCCTTGCGCTCCTTGCTGGTATCGATCAGCTCTTCGCGCAGCACCCCAATAATGCCGTCACGACCGGCGTAGACCTTGCCGAATTGCTCCTTGTGCTCGCGCGCCGCCTCGATAACACCGCAGGCAGTCGCATTAATTACGGGGGTTACGCCGCCGGACTGGGCGTAAAGAACGTTTTTCCTGGCCATTGAATCTGTCCTCAACAGGATCTGTGCTTATGCACTTTCTGGTTTGACTGGGGCGCGGTGATCGCTTAGCTTAGCGCCTTGTTCAACCCCCTATGCTAACTGACAGAAACCGTCTCATGCGAATCGTTTTACTGGGTGCGCCCGGGTCCGGAAAAGGAACCCAGGCAGCACTGCTCAAAGAGCACTATTCCATCCCACACATCTCCACCGGCGTGCTGTTGCGCGAAGCCGTGGCTAACGCCACGCCGCTGGGCCAGCAGGCCAAGGCCATCATGGATCGCGGCGAACTGGTGCCGGATGATGTGATGCTAAATCTGATCCGAGAGCGCCTGGCCCAGAGCGATGTCGCCAGCGGCTATATCCTGGATGGCTACCCGCGCAACCTCAGCCAGGCCGAAGCGCTCGAGCAGGTACTCAAGGAACTGGATCTGCCCGTGGAAGAAGCGGTCCTGATTGAAGTCGACGCAGACATGGTCGTCGAACGGATCGCCAAACGCGCCGCAGAAGAAGGCCGTAGCGATGATACGGAAGAGGTCGTTCGCAATCGTATGCGCGTCTATGAAGAGCAAACTGCGCCGGTGGCTGGCTTTTACGCCGAGCACGGCGTGCTGACGCGCATTCTGGGCGAGGGCACGATTGACGAGGTACAACACCGTATCCGGGGAGCCCTTGAGCAGGGTAACCTCGCTTAGGGCGCAGGCCGGCGCACACGCGACGTGATGCCATGACGCAACAGCTTCAGGTGGTGCTCGACCTGCTACGCCTGCGGGCCGGCCCCCAGGACCTGCCGCATGACCTGCGCTATACGCTTGCGGTGCTGTTGCTCTATGTGGTGCAGGCGGTACTGACCACGGAGGCGTTGGCGGAAGCCAGCGGCACCGAAAGCGAAGTCGGCAACAACCTGCTGGCCACAGCGCTGCAGTTTGTCGCCATTGCGGCGCTGCTGTTCTATCGCCGGCGGCCCGAGCGTTTGCAGCAAACCGTATTGGCTCTGGCGGCAACGGGGATCGCCCTGAACCTGTTGGCCTTCCCCCTGTTGCTGCAGTCGGATCCGAACCAGAACCAGCCCCTGCTGCTGCTCCTTTGGCTGGGCCTGTTCGGTTGGAGCCTGGCCGTTGAGGGTAATATTCTGCGCCACGCGCTGGACGTGGAATTGCCGATCGCCATGCTGATTGTCGTGATGCTTCTGGCGCTGAGCTATCTGGCGCTGGAGCTGGCGTTCCTATGAACCAACACCTGCATATCCTCGGTATCTGCGGCACTTTTATGGGGGGCGTGGCCCTGCTCGCGCGGCGCGCCGGCTTTCGGGTTACCGGCTCTGATGAGAACACCTATCCGCCCATGAGCACCCTGCTGGAGGCGGAAGGCATCGAACTGACCGAGGGCTATGACCCTGCGCAGCTCGATTCGAACCCGGACCTGGTGATTATTGGCAACGCACTCAGCCGCGGCAACCCGGCGGTAGAGGCGGTGCTTGATCGTGGCCTGAACTACACCTCGGGCCCACGCTGGCTGGGCGAAAACTATCTGCGCGGTAAAACCGTACTGGCCGTTGCCGGCACCCACGGCAAGACCACAACCTCCAGCATGCTGGCCTGGATTCTTGAGGCCTGCGGTCGTAAGCCAGGGTTTCTTATCGGCGGACTGCCGCGCAACTTTGACGTTTCCGCACGCGACGGTGAGGACCTGTTCGTGGTTGAAGCCGATGAATACGACACGGCCTTTTTCGACAAGCGCGCCAAGTTTGTCCACTACCGGCCGCGCATCACGGTGCTCAACAACCTCGAGTATGACCACGCGGACATTTATCCCGATCTGGATGCGATCAAGACCCAGTTTCACCACCTGATTCGCACCATACCCGGTACCGGCACCATTCTGTGTAACGGCGCGGATTCACATTTGGAATCGGTACTTCGTCGCGGCTGCTGGAGCCAACTGGAACGCTTCTCAACGGACCCGGAAAGCGAATGGCAGGTCAAGCTGCTGGACCCGGGCGGTACCCGGCTGGCTTTCTATTTTCAGGGCGAATCCGTGGGCGAACTGTCCTGGGGCCAGTGCGGAGAGCACAACGCCCTGAACGCCTGTGCGGCTCTGGGCGCGGCCGTGGCCGCCGGCATCGCACCGGCCCAAGCCGTTGCAGCCCTCGGTGACTTCCGGGGCGTCAAACGGCGGCTGGAAACCGTCGGCACCTTCGACGATATCCATGTCTACGACGACTTTGCCCATCATCCGACCGCCATTCGCATGACGCTGGCCGGCCTGCGGCGGCGCGTGGGCAATGCGCGCATCCTGGTCGGCTTGGAACCGCGCAGCAACACCATGCGCGCCGGCGTGCATGCCGACCTGCTCGGCCCATCATTGATTGCCGCTGACCGGGTCTGGCTCATGACCGGTGATGATATTGACTGGGATCCACAGGTCGCCCTGGCACCGCTCGAAGGGCGCGGCCGGGTGGTGACGCGCACGGACGAGCTGCTGCAGCAAATGCTGGATGAGGCCCGACCTGGTGATCACATTGTGTTCATGAGCAACGGCGGCTTCGAGGCCGCACCGCGACGTTTCACGGAGCAGCTGGGCGCATGAGTGACCACGCCGAACTACCCCTGTTCCCACTCAACACCGTGCTGGTGCCCGGCGGACACCTGCCGCTACGCATCTTTGAGCGGCGCTACCTCGACATGGTGCGCTGGTGCAGCAGCGAGGGCCAGCCCTTTGGTGTGGTGCTGGTGGTACAGACCGAGGAACCAGGACAAGCGGCTCATGTGCGCATCGGCTCAGCCGCCCACATAACGGACTTCAATACGCTGGAGGACGGGCTACTGGGCATCACAGCGCAGGGCGGGCAAAAGTTTCAGGTGCTGTCCACACGCGGTCGCGACGACGGCCTGCTATTCGCCGATGTGCGCTATCTGGAGCCGGAACCACCCACCGCACTGCCGCCAGAATTTGGCTTACTCGGTGATATCACGCGCGGTTTTCTCGAGCGGCTCGACGGCCAGTTTCCCGATGCGGTACCTGAGCAATTGGACGATGCGTCATGGGTGGGGTTTCGTCTTACGGAATTGCTACCGCTCGACAATGCGGAAAAGCAGGCGCTGCTGGAGCTTACGGACCCGCTGACGAGGCTGCAGGTGCTGCTGGAAGTGTTGCCCCGTTTTCAGGCCGAGGACGACGAATAAGCAGCACGGTCCCCACTTGTCTGGACTCGCTGGCCGGCAGTCCACGCACAAACTCCGACAGCGCTTGCGGGGACAAGGGCGCCTGGCGCCAGGCACTGAAGAAGCGCAGACGCCGCACCAGAACCTCGTCGTAGAGCTGGCCGAGATACAGGGGCTGCTGGCCGTTCAGACGCACACCTGAATCCCAGATCCTAAGCACCCGCTGACGCTGCTCGTCCGACGCCACCTGGCGCAACACCAGTGCCTCCCGCTGCCCCAAATAGTTGCGCCCGGTGAGCGGCAGATTTTGCACATCCGCCTGGGGATTCAGTGATTGCAGAATCCAGCGCCAGCCAGCCGGCCCTACCGATTCCCAGCCCTCCGCCGCCAGCGTGTCACTCAACAGCTGCGGCGTCAGTGCCAACTGCAGATTAAAATCGCGCACGTCCGGCGCCGTGGCGCGGGTGCGCTGACGAGGTAGCGTGCTCCATCCCTCCTGCCACCAGAGCGCCTCGTTCATCGGTACGGGCTGCACGGCAAGGCGCACCGCATGCAGATCATCAGCCTGATGCACATCGATCTGCCACAGCATGGTCAGGGTCAGGGTGCCGAAGAAAATGGCGCTGGCCATGGGCCCACTGAAGGGCCGCAAGGCTCTGGCACGATAGGCCATGCCCACGATGGCGGTCCAGGCCAGCCCCAGAATAAAGCCCACCAGAGCGCCACTGAGCCAGTCCAAACCCAGATATACCCGCGCAATCAGCAGCGCCGTGAGCAGCAGCGTTGACGCCAGATAGGGCCACTTGCGGTGCTTGCGCTTAAGCTCGCGCGCGACGAGCACAGCAAAGAAACCCAGCACGACCGTGGCCATGGTCATGGGCACACTGGGCAAAAAGGTCTGCTCCTGGGCGGCCATTTGCATGAGCGGTACGGAACGCAGGGTCCAGCTCATGATGGACTGCAGCAAAAAGCCGCCGATCATGGCCACCAGCCAATGTATGGCCGCGGTTTTGCGATCGGCCCCCAGCAACCACAGCAAGGTGGCCATCATGGTCGGCAACAGGACCCACCAGCGCGAAAGCTGACTCACCGCCACCATGAGAATGTCGGCCATGTCATTGCGCAGAGTCTGGGTCCAGGCCAGCACGGCGAGATCACCGCGGCCCGGTTCAGCCCCAAAGGGCGCCAGCAGGAGCAGCAGGAGCAAACCACACAGCGCACCCACCAAAAGCAACCCGAGCATGCTGACCGACAGGGCTTCCGGCTGCGCGGGATCTACCACCGGACCCAATACGCGACCGAGCACCGGATGGCGCCTGGACCAGCGAATCGCATGCCGCATAAAGCGGGCCGAATGCACCACGAAAACCTCATAGACCAGGCGGATGAACCACAGGCTCAGCCACACGATAGCGACGGCGAGAGCCAGCACCAGCGCCAGGCGACCGGCATACTCGGAGGCCACATCCAGCGACGCACCAAACAGAATCCCCGGCACCAGATAAACCGGTGTCCACAGCACGCAGGCGGGGATACACACCGCCAGAAAGCGACGCAGAGGCATACCCAGCATGCCCGCGGTGGTGGGAATTACCGGCCGCAAGGGACCGATGAATCGCCCTGCCAGCACACTTTTGGCACCGTGCTTGCGGAAAAAATCCACACCGCGCTGCAGCATGGCCGGGTAGCGGCTGAAGGGCCACATGCGCCGCAACTGCAAGCGGTAATGCTGACCCACAGCAAAGCTGACCAGATCGCCACAGAACGCACCCAGCGAGCCGCCGAGCCAAATGGGGCCCCAACCGGTCACACCCATGCCAATCATGGCGCCCACACCAAAGAGAATGAAAATTCCGGGCAGCAGAAAACCCACCATCACCAGCGATTCAACAAAGGCGATAAGAAAGATGGCCAGCCCGGCCCAGTGCGGATGGGCACTGATCCAGTCCATCAATCCCTGCAGATAGGTTTGCTCCATAGGCCGCGCTGGCTTGATCCTGCGTTAAAAGGTGCCGCACAAAGCGTGGGCAGGGGTATGATACGACAGGCGCCGTGGATGCCCAGTTCACGGCTTCGCATGAGACAACCTACAACGTCCAACGAGGTCCAGCCCATGACTGATCTTGCCCAACGAACCCTGTTTATCACCGGCGGCTCCCGCGGCATCGGCAAAGCCATCGCCCTGCGTGCGGCGCGCGATGGCGCCAACGTAGTGGTGGCAGCCAAAACCGACACACCTCATCCCAAACTCCCGGGCACGATCCACAGCGCGGCGGAAGAGATTGAAGCAGCCGGCGGCCGGGCCCTGGCAATCAAACTGGACGTGCGCGATGACGATGCGGTGGATGCCGCCATGGCCCAGGCCGCAGAGCACTTCGGCGCCATTGACGTGCTGGTCAACAACGCCAGCGCCATTACCCTGCGCAACACCCAGGCACTGACCATGCGGCGCTTCGATCTGATGTTCAGCGTTAATGTGCGCGGCACCTACTCCTGCTCCCGCGCCGCCCTGCCCTATCTGCGCGAGGGCACGAACCCGCAGATCCTCAACCTGTCACCGCCACTCAATCTGAATCCGCACTGGTTCCGTGACCATACGGCCTACACCATGTCCAAATATGGCATGAGCATGTGCGTGCTCGGCATGGCCGAGGAATTCCGGTCTTCGGGTATTGGTGTTAACGCGCTCTGGCCCCGTACGGTCATCGCCACCGCAGCCATTAACATGCTCGACGGCATGGTCAAACCGGAAAACTGCCGTAATGAAGAGGTGATGGCCGACGCGGCACATGCCATCCTGTGTCGCGATGCCCGCAGCTGCACCGGCAACTTCTTCATCGACGAAGACGTGCTGGTGGAAGCGGGCGTCACGGACTTTGACCGCTATGCGATCCAGCCCGGCGCACCGCTCATGAAGGACCTGTTTCTGGACTAGCCGGCAGCCATACGCTGCAGCACTTCGCTGGCAGCATTTAGCGTGTCATCAAGGTCCTGTTCCGTGTGCGCCATGGACACAAAACCGGCCTCGAATGCGGAGGGCGCCAGGTACACCCCAGCGTCCAGCATGCCATGAAAGAAGGCCCGGAAGGCGTCCTGATCACAGGCCATGACCGCCTCAAAACTGGTCACTGAGGGCGCCTCAGTAAAGAAGAACCCGAACATGCCGCCAGCCTGGGCGAAACACATGGGCACGCCGGCCGCCTCGGCAACGCGGGTCAGGCCATCGACCAGATAAGCGGTCTTGGCGGTGAGCGTCGCGTAAAAGCCGGGGGCAGAAATCAGCTCCAGATTGGCCAGACCTGCGGCCATGGCAACAGGATTACCGGACAGGGTGCCGGCCTGATAAACCGGGCCCAGCGGCGCGATCAATTCCATGAGTTCACGCTTGCCACCAAAGGCGCCGACCGGCATGCCGGCGCCAATCACCTTGCCAAAGGTGGACAGGTCCGGCCGCACGTCAAACATAGCCTGCGCTCCGCCAAGCGCAACGCGAAAGCCCGTCATCACCTCATCAAAGATCAGCACCACGCCATGTTCATCGCACAGGGCCCGCATGCCCTCGAGATAGCCCGGCGCCGGCAGAATGCAGTTCATATTGCCGGTAATGGGTTCAACGATAATGGCAGCCACTTCCTGGCCCTGGTGCTGCAGCGCCGTGCGCAGAGCGTCTAGGTCATTAAACGGCAGGGTCATGGTCAAATCGGCCAGCGCGGCGGGCACGCCGGGCGAGTTCGGCACGCCCAGCGTCAAGGCGCCGCTACCCGCCTTGACGAGAAACGAGTCCGCATGTCCGTGATAGCAGCCCTCAAATTTAATGATCCGGTCCCGACCGGTAGCCGCGCGTGCAAGCCGGATGGCGCTCATGGTGGCTTCCGTGCCTGAATTAACCATGCGTACCAGGTCCATGGAAGGCACCAGTTCACACAAGCGCTCGGCCATGGTGACCTCGCCGGGGGACGGCGCCCCGTAGCTGAGGCCGCGAGCAGCTGCCTTATTGACCGCCGCCAGCACCTGCGGATGCGCGTGACCCGCGATCATGGGGCCCCAGGAGCCGATGTAGTCGATGTAGGCACGTCCATCGACTGCGAACAGGCGCGAACCCTCCGCGCGCTCGAAAAACAGCGGGTCACCGCCCACGCCGTTAAAGGCTCGCACCGGGGAGTTCACGCCACCGGGAATGTGTGCACGGGCACGGGTAAGGAGTTCAGCGTTACTGGCTGCAGTCATGGCGCCGGTCTCGAGGTTGCAATGCGAATGGGACGGCCATTTTCCGCGCGTGCCCAGGCCATGGCAAGTGGAAGCGCGCAAGTGGCTGCGTGACGGGCCGGTTCCCCGGCCCCGCTAGCCATGGCAGAATGCGCATCCTTTATACGTTGCCGCAGGCAAGAGAACGAAGATGGAAAACGCGGAACCCAAAGTCTGGATGTGCATCATCTGCGGCTGGATGTACGATGAGAGCAAAGGCGCACCGGAAGAAGGTATCGCTCCGGGCACCCGTTGGGAAGATGTGCCGGAAGACTGGTGCTGCCCTGACTGCGGTGCAGGCAAGGAAGACTTTGAAATGATGGAGATGTAGCCCATGAGCGGATTAACGAGAAATCGACGCAACGCCATGATTGGCGGGGTCTGCAGCGGCATTGCGAAGAACTTTGGCTGGTCAGCCACGGCCACACGCGTGGTCTATGTGCTGCTGTCCATCATGTCGGTCGCTTTTCCCGGCATTCTGGTCTATCTGATTCTGTGGCTGGTACTGCCCTGGGATGATGCCTGATTCCCGGCTTGCCTAGCTGGCCCGCAACAGGCCGGTAGTCACTTCCCCGTCAGGTGCCAGCTCCAACCAGCGCACCGCCGGACCGGCCGGATCTGGCGTGAAGCGGTCTTCGCCCGGCAAACTGTTACTGACCGTAGAAGGCGCACCCAGACCCAGTGGTCCGTTCAATGACAGGCTAATGGCCTGATGCACATGTCCCCAAAGCACCACCTTGACCTGCGGCGCGGCGCGCAGACGGGCCAACAGTAACTCGGGATCCAGTAGCGGAAACCGATCAATCCAGGGACTGCCCACGGGCTGCGGCTGATGGTGGAGCGCGACCAGCACGGGTCGGGACGAATCCTCCAGCGCCGCATCCAGCTGCGCCAGCTGCGCATTGCTGATACGACCGGTGACCTCGCCGGCCACCGCGCTGTTAAGTACGATCACGCGCCAGCTGGCATCAAAAACCAGCGCCTGCTCGTGAGCCGCCTGCTCAAAGCGGCTCGCCATCAGGGCCGCATCATCGTGATTACCGGGCGTGACCAGCAGCGGCGCATGCAGCCCGGCCAAAGCCTTGGCCAGCCAGTCATAGGCTTCAGCACTGCCATCTTCACTGAGGTCACCGGTGGCCAGCACCAGATCCGGGGCCCAGGCATTGATCACAGGCAACAGCGCTTCCAGCGTAGCCCGCGCATCCATGCCACGGTAGGGCGTGCCCGCTGCCGCCGGCACATGACAATCGCTGAGTTGAATGACTTTGAACAAGGACCGAGGATTCCCTAAATCGCAAAACCCCCGCGAGTGCGAGGGTGTTAGGTCAGCGGGGGCGCGCGTCTGGTCGCCCCCAGTGCCAGACATGGGTCAGGCTTCGACGACCTCGGCATCCGGCGCGTGAGTTGCGACCGACTTGATACCGTTGGCACAGCCACTGGCTGATTTATACATCTGGCTTTTGCCCACGACCTGACCATTCGATGCCTTCAGCACGAAATAGCTGCGGCCATCTTTGGCTATCTTGGTTTCAAAACGGCCTTCATCCTGGGAATTCTTGCGCACGGACTCGATGCCGTTGCTGCAGGACTTTTTGGACTTGTAGCGCTCGCTCTGCAGAATCACCTGGCCATTGTTGGCCTTGAGCACGAAGAAGTCCTGTCCATCTTTACTCTTGGAACAAACAAACTTACCTGCCATCTCACTCTCTCCTTGCATTGAAACGTTCCCCCCGCCAAGGTCGCCAAGTTGGACGGATGACAGGTCCTCGCGGCCCATCAACAGACCGCGCAAACTAAGTTATGCCAGAACAAGAACAGAATTGCGACAGCTAAGGGGCAGATAACTGCGCCAGACTGGCGTCATGAAACTATTTATACCCGTCAATGAGGCCCGGCTCGGGCCACAGCACGCCAGTGAAACGCTGGTCCCCTATCAGGTCGGTTACCTGCTGCCGGCACAGCTGGAAAGCGGCGCCACCGTCTGGCATTTCAATTCAGATCAAAGCGCAGCTGCAGCAGATCACCGGGCGCCAGATTCAGCTGCTCAGCCTGACCCGCATTGAGCTCCAGCACATAGCGTGCTGGTCCCTTGCTGGGATAGGCAGGGCAGGGGTCCGCCACACAGGGGCGTGCCCGCGCGACGCTGACCAGCTGTAATTCCGCATCGAAATAGAGAATATCCAGCGGGATACGTGTGTTTTTCATCCAAAAGCTGCGCGGTGCCTCGCGGGGAAAAACGAACAGCATGCCGTGGTCCGCGGGCATGGAGCGCACAAACATCAGCCCGCGACGCTGCTCGGCCGCGGTGAGGGCCAAGTCGACCGTGTAGACCTCGCCCTTGAGCTCAACCTCCAGCGGTTGAGCGGCACAGGCGCTCAGGGAGAGGAGCATCAGAAGGAATGAAAAGGGGCGCAGAAAATGGAGCATGGGTCGCATGATAACAGCCCCGCAGCCCCCGCTGGGTAGCGCCTGGACATCGTTTCCAGCAGCGCTGGCCGAACTAGCTGGCGGCAACCTCCACCGAGTCGCCCGCTTCGATCTCAAGCGCTTTCATGGCCGCCGCGAAATGTTCCGGCTGCAGGTTGCCCATCACGTTCACCACCACGGCCTGGTCTGGCTGCTGCACGAGCAGCACCAAACCCACAATTTCCTGCTCTGAGCCCTTCATCAGCAGGTGCACCGTATCGCCCTCGTTGCGCACCAGAGCCACAGGCAGCCAGCCGCCCACGCGCAGGCTGGTTTGCATATCACCCAGATAAGAGGCAGCACGGCGGCTACCCTCCTCCAGCGGATAGTGATGAACCTGCACCCCCTGCAAACCCTGCAGCAGGGCGCGGGCCTCGGGATCATCATCCATCTTACTGGCCACCAGGCGCAGCACCATGGGGCCGATTGAGACCGTGGTGGCCTGTCCCTTAGTCAGCAGGCTGGCGCCCGGCAGGTCCACAAAGCCGGGGTTACGGTGGCTGGCCGTCAGCCCACAGGCACTCAGTGTCAGCAGCGCCAGGCTCAGGGCCAGCATACGAAACAGGCTCATGGCTGCGGCAAGTCGATGTCGAACTGCTCCATCAGCGTGCCGACTTTACTGGGATCGATGTTGCCGAGAATGTTCAGAAACACAGCCTCTTCATCATCAACGGCCATCACGGTCAGCCCCTGCATGCCTTCGGCACCGCCTTTCATATAGATCTGCACCTGCTCATCGTCTTCCTGCCCCTGCACCACCTGTTCCCAACTCTGGGCTCGCAGCATGCTCTTTACCTTCGCGACCTGATCCATAGCTGGCGCTACCTGACCCTCAGTTGAGTAGATGTTGATGCGTACTCCCTTAAGTTCACGCATAAACTCGGCTACCTCCGGGTCGTGGCTGTCAGCTGCCTGGCCCATAAAGGCGAGCAGCATGGCCCCGATGTTGACCATCACCTTTGGCTCTCCGTAGACCGATTCCAGCGAGCCGAAATCCACATAGCCGGGTTCTGTTTTCAGCTCATCGTCCTGCGCCGCTACGGGCAGGGCCAACAGCGCCATCAGGGCCACTATGATCCACTGTCTCATTCTCATGCGTCTTGCTCCTTACGCCAGTTAAGTTGTTCGGTAATTGAGCGCAACGTGCGCTCCTCGATGGGGTCCCGCATGGCGGCACCAATCGTATAGCTCAGTTCCCGCTCGGTGACTCGCGTCGCCTTGTCGAGATAGGCCAGGGCCAGCGCCAGATCCTCACGGGCCTGGGCCAGCTCCGCATCACTGGGCGCTGTGGGTCCCGATTGCTGCACCAGCAGCACAAACACCAGTGGCACAACGGCCAGAGCGGACAGCCAGCGCCAGCGCAGGCCGGCTCTCGGCCGCTGCTCATTGAGGCGCGCCACATCAGCTGCCAACTCGGCCCGCTCGGGAATCGCTGCAAGCTTCTGGCGCAAACTGTCCGGCGCGGATTCGGCCGGCAGGGCGCCCATCAACTGCTGCAACTCGTGGGCTTGACGCACCGCGCGCTCCAACTCGGGATCCTTGGCAGCCGCACGCTGCAGGGCCTGCAGCGCCTCACCTTCCAGTTCGCCGTCGAGCAGCTGGTTCAGCTGCAGTTCCCAATCGTTCTCATGCTCGTTCATGGCCTTACCTCCGCGAGTTCTTCCCGCAGTTGCTTACGTGCCCGGTGCAGGTAGACCTTAACCTGCGACAGGCTGAGTTCGGTGGCGTGCGCTACTTCCTGATAGCTGTGCTGCTGCAAATCACGCAGCACCACCAGGGAGCGGTAGGGCTCACGCAGGCCCGCAATGGCGCGCTGCAGCCAGCGATTCGCTTCCGATTGCTGCGTATCACTCATGGGCCCGTGATGGTCGCTGTGCTGCTCATCGGTCAGCTCCGTTTCCGGCTTACGCCGCCGCAGCCGATCGAGGCACCCGTTGCGCGTCACGCGCATGATCCAGGGCCCCACGCGCTCCGGATCGATTTTGTGCCGGTGATCCCACAGCTTGATGAATGCCTCCTGCGCGGCGTCTTCAGCCTCACTGGCATCCTTAAGCAGGTAGCGCGCCAGGGACCAAACCCGGTCCTGATGCGCCTGTACCCATTGATGAAAAATCCGGCTATCCACAGTGCTGTATACGCAGGTGCGAGGAAATGGTTACAAAGAAAGATCACACTATAACCAGCCGCCGGCAAACACAGGCTCCCATGGCGGAAACTCGCTACCCCTTGAAATAAAAAAATCCCAGCCCCATTAGGAGTGCAGGCCACGCGTTGGGGCGCAGACCCCAGCCAGCGGCATACGACACCGGCCGGAAGACGCCGGCTTTTAATTATTTTCAGGTTTAAGAAATGAGGGAGTTAATCCTATGAACCTTCGTCCTTTACACGATCGTGTGATCGTCAAGCGCATGGAAGAAGAGCGTCTGTCTGCAGGCGGAATCGTGATCCCCGACTCAGCTACGGAAAAGCCCGTGCGCGGCGAAGTGCTGGCTGTGGGCAACGGCAAAATCCTCGAGAACGGCGACAAGCGTGATCTCGATGTGCAGGCCGGCGATACGGTCCTGTTCGGCAAATACGCCGGCACGGAAGTAAAAGTGGATGGCGAGGAACTGCTCGTCATGCGCGAAGAAGACATTATGGCCGTGATCGAAGGCTAAGCAGCCGCATCACGATTAGCGACAGATTTTTTGAGGATTAAGCAATGAGTGCGAAAGACGTACGTTTCGGTGAAGACGCACGCAACCAGATGTTGCAAGGCGTTAACGTCCTGGCCAATGCGGTCAAGGTCACGCTGGGCCCGAAAGGCCGCAATGTGGTCCTGGACAAGAGCTTCGGCGCCCCGACCGTGACCAAGGACGGTGTGTCCGTGGCCAAGGAAATTGAGCTGGAGAACAAATTCGAAAACATGGGTGCCCAGATGGTGAAGGAAGTTGCTTCCAAAACCTCTGACATCGCTGGCGATGGCACCACCACCGCTACCGTGCTGGCCCAGTCCATGCTGACGGAAGGCCTGAAGGCCGTAGCGGCTGGCATGAACCCCATGGACCTGAAGCGCGGCATCGATAAAGCCGTGATAGAAGCTGTGGAGACGCTGAAAGGCCTGTCCACGCCTTGCACGGACAACAATGCCATCGCCCAGGTCGGCACCATCTCAGCCAACTCGGACAAGGAAATCGGCGACATCATCGCCGAGGCCATGGAAAAAGTGGGCAAGGAAGGCGTGATCACCGTGGAAGACGGTTCCGGCCTGCAGAACGAACTGGACGTGGTCGAAGGCATGCAGTTCGATCGCGGCTACCTGTCGCCTTACTTCATCAACAACCAGGACACCATGTCCGTAGAGCTGGATGCCCCTTACGTGCTGCTGCACGACAAGAAAATCAGCAACGTGCGTGACCTGCTGCCGACGCTGGAAGCCGTTGCCAAATCCGGCAAGCCGCTGCTGATCATCGCTGAAGACATCGAAGGCGAAGCGCTGGCGACCCTGGTGGTGAACACGATCCGCGGCATCGTCAAAGTGGCTGCTGTGAAAGCACCGGGCTTCGGCGACCGTCGTAAGGCCATGCTGGAAGACATCGCCATCCTCACGGGCGGCACGGTGATCTCTGAAGAAGTGGGCCTGTCCCTGGAAAAAGCCACCCTGGCCGAACTGGGCTCTGCCAAGAAGATCCAGATCACCAAGGAAAACACCACGGTGATCGACGGTGACGGCAATGGCGACGACATCGAAGGCCGCGTGAACCAGATTCGTGCGCAAATCGAAGAAGCCAGCTCAGACTACGATCGCGAAAAGCTGCAGGAACGCGTGGCCAAGCTGGCCGGCGGTGTGGCCGTGATTAAAGTCGGTGCTGCCACGGAAGTGGAAATGAAAGAGAAGAAGGCCCGCGTCGAAGACGCCCTGCACGCCACGCGCGCAGCCGTCGAAGAAGGCGTGGTGCCTGGTGGTGGTGTTGCCCTGGTGCGCGCCAAAGCCTCCGTGGAAGGCCTGAAAGGCGACAACGATGACCAGAACGTGGGCATCGGCATTGCCCGCCGCGCCATGGAAGAGCCCCTGCGCCAGATCGTCGGCAACGCCGGCGAAGAAGGCTCCGTGGTCCTGAACCAGGTGGCGGACGGCGAAGGTAACTACGGTTACAACGCCGCCACGGGCGAGTACGTCGACATGATCGACGCCGGCATCCTGGACCCGACCAAGGTCACGCGTTCTGCCCTGCAGCACGCAGCGTCCATCGCCGGTCTGATGATCACCACCGAGGCCATGGTGGCCGAACTGCCCAAGGACGAGGCGCCCATGGGCGGCGCTCCGGATATGGGCGGCATGGGTGGCATGGGCGGCATGATGTAAGGGAACCCCCTTACGACATCCGCTCGGTCATCGAGCAAACGAAAAACCCCGCCCGTGTGGCGGGGTTTTTTGTGGGTGCATAGGAAGGATAAACCGCCAGTTTGAATCACCCGGCAGCTAGCGGGGAGCCCTAACCAAGGTCCGTGCCGCTCCAGCGTCCACATGATGCAACTGCTGAAACCGTGCAAGGGTCTGACGGTGTCGTCCCACTGCGGCGTCCGCGCGCGGCGACTTCCGGCCAGGAGAGGACGATTGGGGCTCGCACTCTCGGATTAAAAACGGTTAGTCAAACTAATCTGGCTTCGAATCACTGTCATTCCACGTCGATGATGCGTAGGTCTCTATTGTCTGCAGCAGAGCATCGAGGTCCTCACGCTGGAAAACCCGCCCATTGGCGATGACCGTGTCGATCGATTGCGTGTTGGAGATATCTTCCAGCGGATTGGCATTGAGCAGAACGAGGTCAGCAAACTTTCCTGCCTCGATCGTTCCCAGAGAATTATCCGAATCGCGATATACCGCAGGGTTCAAGGTCGCCGCCCGTAAAG
>JABSSV010000119.1 GCA_013213875.1 Lysobacterales bacterium | reverse complement strand
GAGCTGGGAAGCACGTATTGACGCTTCAAGGGCTGCGCAAATGGCTCAAAAGGCCAGCCAGCGCTCTGACAAGGCGGTTAGCTACCAACCGCCGACCGCCTTGGGTTATGACAACACACGCGGTGACATTGGCGGGGCCGTTGCGCGCATCGTGCGCTGACTTCAGCCGCGCCGTGCCGCAAGGCTCTGGCAGGGAGCGTTAGCTGAGGGCCTGGCTCTTCTGCGAACGTTCCGCCAAGAAGCAAAATAAAGACCCCGCCGCATGGCGGGGTTTTTTTACGTCCGGCATGGGTGATTACAGCCCCGTTGACCCGGCCTCCCTGGCAGGCATGCCGCAGCTGGGTGGCCTTTGGGTCTGCGGCTACATTACATGACCGCTTGCACCTCACAGGGGACATTGAGCGCCTGAATTCGAATGTCCGCTTTGGGGCCAAGAGCGGATATTCGCCCTTGATGGGACGCACGTAACCCTTCGGCGGAAGTGATTGGCCTCGGTAGTGAACATCAAGGCCGAGTAAATAGCTAGCGCAGACGCTGGATTGATCCGTCAGGCTGCGCCCGGGGAAGTGGTTTGCATAGACGTGCCCAGTGCGCATCGCCTGCGGTAACGCAATACCCGCATGCGCTGAGGGTTCCTGTTATGCACCGGATGACTCAAAAAAGCGGTCTATACTTTCAGCGGGATCGGACCATGTTGCCGGTCGTGCCATGCTTTCGTTCCCAACAGCGCCATGACCGCCGTGTGCGCCCCGCCCATAGGCAAATAAGAATCGAGGTTTAGGGATGAATAGAGCACGCCTTCATGTTACGAACCCGTCGACCGGGGAAACGATCCGGGAGCTGCCCACGGACGATCGCGAGGCGGCGCTGGGCAAGCTGGATGCTGCCTGGGCTTGCTTTCATGATCGCAGCCAGGCGCTGGCTCTGCATGAGCGCATTGAAATACTCGAGCGACTGCATGCCTTGATGACCAGCGAGGAGCAGGCGCTGGCCGAGCTGATCGCGCTGGAAGGTGGCAAGCCCCTGCAGGATGCTTTGGTTGAAGCCTCCCGCGCCACAGCCGGTGTGCGCATCGCCATCAACGTGATCAGCGAGGATCTCGGTACGGTCATTCCCCTCGGGCACCGCGCAGCCTCTGCGGGGCGCAGCAACTTTACGCGTAAGTTCTCCCGTGGTGTCGTGCTGGCCTTCAGCGCGTTCAACCATCCCCTTAATCTCATCGTGCATCAGATCATTCCTGCCTTCGCTACGGGCAGCCCCTGTGTCGTCAAGCCAGCACCGGATACGCCTCTGTCCTGCCTGCGTCTTGTGGAGCTCATGCATGCAGCCGGCGTGCCGCGGGATTATGTGCAGGCGTCGGTGTCCGAAGATCTGGAAGTCGCCGCCGCCATGGTCGCCAGCGACCGTATCGCTTTTTTCAGTTTTATCGGCTCGGCGCGCGTGGGCTGGATGCTTCGCGGCCAGCTACATCCGGGTGTGCGCTGTGCGCTGGAGCACGGCGGGGTTGCTCCGGCCATCGTTACGCCCAGTGCGAATCTTGATCTGGCCGTGCCATCGATCATCAAGGGTGGCTACTACCATGCGGGACAGGTCTGCGTCTCCACGCAGCGCGTCTATGCGCATGGCAGCGTCTTCGAGGCGCTGGTCGAGCGCCTGAGTGCCCGTGTTGGCGCATTGAAGGTGGGCGATGCCAGCGATGCGGCGACGGAAGTGGGCCCGCTTATTCGGGCCGCTGAGGTCGATCGCATCGAGTCCTGGGTGGAGGAAGCGGTGCAGGCGGGCGCAAAGGCGGTCGTGGGAGGCGCCAGAAGCGGTGGCAATTTCTTCAAACCCACGCTCATGACCGGCGTTCCCGCTGATGCCAAACTCAGCACCCAGGAGGTCTTCGGTCCCGTTGTCTGCGTCTATGCCTATGATGAGCTTGATGCGGCATTGGCGGCGGCAAACGTTCATCCCCATGCCTTCCAGGCGGCCATTTACACGCAGGAGTTGGACGACATGCTGCGGGCCTTCGAGGCTTTTGATGCCTCGGCGGTCATGGTGAATGACCACTCGGCCT
>JABSSV010000118.1 GCA_013213875.1 Lysobacterales bacterium | reverse complement strand
TAGCAGGCGATACCCTCTGCCATGATGGCCTCGCGACCACCGCTCTCCGGCAGGTGCATAGGTACGAAACCGCCCTTGGCGCCTACCGGCACGATCATGGTGTTTTTAACGTTCTGCGCCTTCATAAGCCCCAGAACCTCGGTCCGGAAATCGGCCTTGCGATCGGACCAGCGCAGCCCTCCTCGGGCGATGGGCCCCATGCGCAAATGCACGCCTTCTACCCGCGGCGAATAGACCCAGATTTCACGATAGGGACGCGGCGCAGGCAGATCCGGCACGCGCGAGGGGTCGAGTTTGAAGCTGATGTAGCTACGCACATCACCCCGCTCATCCTGCTGGTAGAAGTTGGTTCGGAGCGTGGCTCGGATAACGGCGTAAAACACATGCAGGATGCGGTCTTCATCAAGACTACTGACCGCATTCAGTCCGCGAATAAAGGCCTGCCCAATGGCTTCTGCTTCTTCCTCACGGGTTCCCCCCGCCCGCGCATCCATGGCGGTCCGGAGGTACTCCATGAACACCTTGTCACTGTGTCCCCCTTCCCTGAGCAGGGCGTCGATGTCGGCATCCAGCCGCTTGGCCGCCAGTTCGCGACGGTAGTCGGACTCACTCTCGCGCTCCGGATTGAACAGCGCATCGAAGTACGCCACCAGCAGGCGGGCCAGCAAAGGATGCCGGGCCAGCGTGGTGGCCATGTAATGCAGGGAGAACGGGATACCTGTCTGCAGCAGGTAGCGGCAATAGGCCCGCAACACCGTCACCTGGCGCCAGTGCAGACGACTGGCCAGGATCAGACGGTTGAAGGCGTCACTGTGGGTCTCACCGCGCCAGGTATTGATAAACGCCTCGGTGAAAGAGTCCCGTACGCGATCCAGCTCCAACTGATCGCCCCGGGCGAAGAGCATGTCGTAATCCTGTACCCAGACCTGGTCCTCCTCGCCCAGGTGCAGCTGGTAGGGGCGCTCATTGATCACCTCAAGCCCCAGGTGCTCAAGAATCGGCAATACTAGGGACAGGGGAATCGGCGTACCGCGCTTGAACAGCTTGAAACGGATAATGTCCGAATCCTTACTGCGGGGCCGGTACAGGCTCATCTTCAGATCGCTTTCATCACCGAGCTCGGCGATGCGCTCCACGTCAAAGCTGGCGACCCAGGGCGACACATCTTCCTCATAGGCGGCCGGGAAGGCTTTACCGATCCGCTCCGCCCAATCCAGACCCCGCTCTTCCCCGACCTTCTGCACCAGAATCTCGCGCAGGCCGTCATGCCAGGAGCGCACCGCTTCCACGATGCGGGCCTCCAGCGCGCGCAGATCAGGGTCGGGCTGGGCACCCGGCCGGGGCCGGATCAGCAGTTGCAGACGGGCCAGGCGGGACTCGGAAATCTGTACCGCGTAATCCAGTTGTTCGCCCTGAAAGGCGCGCAGCAGCAGATCCTGGATTTTTTGACGGTTTTCCGTATTAAACCGGTCCCGGGGGATATAGACCAGGCAGGAATAAAAGCGGTTAAAACGCTCACGCCGAACCAGCAGACGAACCTGCTGGCGTTCCATAAGTGCCAGCACCGCAGTGCTGATTTCCACGATCTCATCGACGCTAGCCTGCAGTAAATCGTCACGGGGCAGCGTCTCCATGATATGGACCAGCGCTTTGTAGGCATAGCTGCCCGGTCGCAGGGCCGAGCGCGCCAGCACCTCATCGGCTTTCTGGCGCAGCAGAGGT
>JABSSV010000117.1 GCA_013213875.1 Lysobacterales bacterium | reverse complement strand
TCCCGATTTGCTCAAAGACATTGCGAGCACCGCATCGGCGCCGGTGATTCTGGTCAATAATGCCGGCGTCACTCGTGATCAGTTGCTGCTGCGTATGCAGGATGAAGACTGGGCTACGGTGATGGATACCAACCTGCGGTCGGTCTTCCGGCTCAGCAAGGCCTGCTTGCGTGGCATGATGAAAGCCCGTCAGGGGCGCATCATCAACATTGCCTCAGTGGTGGGCGCCACGGGCAACCCCGGTCAAACCAACTACGCAGCTGCCAAGGCTGGCATGGTTGGCTTCAGTAAGTCCATGGCCCGTGAGGTTGCCAGCCGGAATATCACGGTGAATGTGGTGGCCCCCGGTTTCATTGACACGGACATGACCCAGGCACTTAGCGAAGATCAACGTGATGCGCTCATGCGGGATATCCCCCTCGGGCGCCTCGGCAGCGCGCAGGATATCGCTGAGGCAGTGGCCTATCTGGCCGCGCCTGCGGGCGCTTATCTGACCGGTCAGACGCTGCATGTGAACGGCGGAATGTTTATGCCCTAAGCGGCTTGCACCGGAACCTTAAGCGCTTGGGAAAGCACGCGAAACGTTCGCCGTATAACGAATTCCATACTGCGGCGCATAGTTATTTACTGGAAGCTGGGCGGTACATTCACTAAAATTGCGCCCTGACTTCCCCCTGATTGAAGGAATCAGAAAAATCATGAGCAGTATCGAAGAACGCGTACGTAAAATTGTTGTTGAACAGCTGGGCGTTAAGGAAGACGAAGTAACCGCCACAGCCTCTTTTGTTGACGACCTGGGTGCAGATTCTCTCGACACCGTGGAGCTCGTAATGGCCCTCGAGGAGGAGTTCGAGTGCGAGATTCCTGACGAGGAAGCCGAAAAGATCACCAGCGTCCAACAGGCTATCGATTACATCAACTCTAACGCTGACTGACTGCGTTCAGCCGTCGCAGAAGCGTAAGCTAACGGCCGGCACCTCGCCGGCCGTTTTTATTTTTTGTCGGCTGGCGCTCTGTTTGCCGGCATCAGGATGAGGAACAGCGAGTGTCTACACGCCGAGTCGTTGTAACAGGAATGGGGATCGTCTCACCGGTAGGGAACTCGGTCGCGTCGGCCTGGGAGTCCATCCGTGAAGGTCGCAGTGGGATCGGAACCATCACGGAATTTGATGCGTCCGCCATGAATACACAAATTGCGGGAGAAATTCGCGACTTTGACGTAGAAACCTACATGAGTCGTAAGGAAGCCCGCAAATTCGACAAGTTCGTGCACTACGGACTGGCGGCTTCCGTACAGGCTCTGGATGCCGCAGGCATCGACGCGGAAGGTGTGCACGGCATCAATCCGGAACGCATAGGCTGCGCCCTGGGCGCCGGCATCGGTGGCATCTCAACCATTGAAAAGACCACCGAAAACTATCTTCGGGGTGGCCCCCGCAAGGTGAGCCCGTTTTTCATTCCCGGTTCCATCGTCAACATGATCGGCGGTTACCTGTCCATACAGTACGGACTGAAGGGGCCCAATATCGCGATCGTTACCGCCTGTACCACCGCCACGCATAACATCGGCTCCGCCCTGCGCATGATTCAGTACGGTGATGCGGACCTCATGGTGGCGGGCGGTGCGGAATACGCCACCTCACCCACGGCCATGTCGGGCTTTGTCTCGGCCCGGGCCATGTCGACCCGCAATGACGATCCGGAAGGCGCCTCCCGGCCCTGGGATGAGGGCCGCGATGGCTTCGTGCTCTCCAACGGTGCCGGCGTGCTGGTGCTGGAAGAACTGGAGCACGCCCGCGCGCGGGGCGCTGACATTCTTGCGGAAGTTAAAGGCTTCGGCATGAGTGGTGACGCCCACCACATGACGGCTCCGCCGGAAGACGGCGATGGGGCCGCCCGTTGCATGGACCTGGCCCTGCGTGACGCGGGCCTGTCTCCTGATGCGGTGCAGTACATCAACGCTCACGGCACCTCCACGCCGCTGGGTGATCTGGCCGAAGCCCTGGCTGTGCGTAAGGTGTTTGGTGGCGCTGCGGACCAGTTGGCAGTGAGTTCCACCAAGTCCATGACCGGCCACCTGCTGGGAGCCGCTGGCGGCGTTGAGGCGATCTTTACGCTGCTGGCCCTGCGTGATGGTGTTTTGCCACCGACCATCAATCTTGAGTCACCCAGCGAAGGTTGCGATCTGGACTTCGTAGCCAACGCGGCACGTGATGCTGATATAACGGCGGCGGTAAGCAATTCCTTCGGATTTGGCGGGACCAATGGCACGCTGGTATTCGGACAGCTTGACGGGTAACAGCACACGGTGACCAGCCCTGTAATCGTCGCCCTGGACGACGCGCCCGCGCTCGCTGCAATCGCCCGCGCGCTGCCCGAGCGCTATCCCTATCTCCTGGAAAGCGCAGCGGACGGTCCCCTGGATCGCTACAGCCTGCTATTACGCGGCACCGGCGAGCAGTTGGTGTTGGAGGAAGGTGGCTCCATACACGGTCCAGGTCAGGGCGAGGACTTTCTCCAACGTCTGGACCAGTGGTATCGCAGGGAAGCACTACCCGGCTCCGGCCCGGACGACATGCCCTTTGTTGGCGGCTGGTTTCTGTACCTCGCCTATGAACTGAGCGCCCAGATCGAACCGGCCCTGAAACTGCCGCCGGCAGCAGACGGTCTGCCCGTCGCGCTCGCGGCCCGGTGCGATGGGGCCGTGATCGTGCGGCATGGCGCGCAAACGCAGTGCTTTCTGGTGGCGGAAGACGCGGCGGTGTTGGCGAGCATGCGCGCGGAGCTTGAAGCGCTGCCCCCAGAGCAGACGACAGCACTTCCCGTACTGTCGGAGATTCAGCCCGATGATGCCGCACGCTTTGAAGCATCGGTGTCCCGCATCCACGAATATTTACTTGCGGGCGATGTGTTTCAGGTCAATCTTTCCCGAGCCTGGCATGGCGCGCTGCATCAGGATCCGGATCCCATGGATGTCTATCGCAGTCTTCGCGCTGCGAATCCGGCCCCGTTTGGTGGCCTCATGCGCTGGCAGGATCGCACCTTGCTGAGTTCTTCCCCTGAGCGTCTGGTAGAAGTCCGCGGGCTCGAAGCACAAACCCGGCCCATAGCCGGCACCCACCCCCGGCACCCGGACGCCGCGGAGGATCAGCGCCTGGCCGCTGCGCTGCTGGCGCATCCCAAGGAGCAGGCCGAGCATATTATGCTGATTGATCTGGAGCGTAATGACCTGGGGCGGGTCTGCGAGCCAGGTACGGTGGAGGTCGATGAACTGATGGTGCTGGAAACCTATGCGCACGTACATCACATTGTGTCCAATGTGCGCGGGCGCCTGCGCTCAACCCTGTCACCACTAGATGCGGTACGCGCTGTGTTTCCCGGCGGCACGATTACTGGCTGCCCCAAATTTCGCTGTATGGAAATTATTGCCGAACTGGAGCAGGAGGGGCGTGGTTTCTATACCGGCTCCATGGGTTATCTTGATCGCTATGGCAATATGGACCTGAACATCCTGATTCGCAGCATGCTGCTCCAGCCCGGCGGGCTTTCCTTCCGGACCGGTGCAGGCATTGTGGCCGATTCAGACGCGCAGAAGGAGGTGGCCGAAACGGTGCATAAGGCGCGTGGTCTGCTGGCTGCCCTGGAGGGCAATAGCGCCCGTAGTGAGGAGCGTAAGTGACTGCCAGTATTCTGATTAATGGCGAATTGAGTGACGTGGTGCCTGCCGGTGATCGCGGCCTTGCCTATGGCGACGGGGTTTTTGAAACGCTGCGTTTTACGGCCGGCCAGCCGCACCTGTGGCAAGGACATATGGACCGGTTGCAGCGCGGGTGCGAGCGGCTGGCGCTGCCGGTTCCTGATCAGGCACAGCTTCTGCGCGAGGCGCGCACCGTGGCCACCGGTGAGCGCGACTGCGTGGTGAAAATTATCCTGACCCGCGGTAGCGGAGGGCGCGGCTATGCGCCACCTTCCACGCCGCAACCGAATCGCGTGGTCAGCTGCCACGCACTGCCGTCCGGTCTGGAGGGCGACGCGCGACGTGGTGTGCATGGACGGCTCTGCGAACAGCGTATCGCCCTGCAGCCCAGTCTGCGTGGCATCAAGCACCTCAACCGGCTGGAGTACGTGCTGGCGGCCGCTGAACTGGCCGGGGAACCGGGCCAGGTGGGTATCGTTCGTAACACGGAAGATTTTGTCATCAGTTCCGTGCACGCCAATCTCTTTCTGGTGGTCAATGGACAACTGCTGACGCCGCGTATGGACCGGTGTGGCGTGCACGGCGTGCTGCGCGCCTTGCTGCTCCGGGATTTCAAAAACCGTCTTGAGCTGCGACGCGTGACCCTTGACCTCATGGCGGCAGCCAGCGAGATTTTCCTCGTCAGTTCCGTGCGTGGCGTGGTACCGCTGCGCTCGCTGGGTGACTGGCACTGGGATCCGGGTCCGGTCACCCGGGACATGCAACAGTGGCACCGCGAAATGGTGCAATCCGCGTGAAAGACCGATTACTCTCAATGTTGGCCTTGCTGGCCCTGTTGGCGGCGCTGGGCGCGGGCCTGCTCTGGTGGAGCTATGAGCAGTTTCTACGCTCGCCACTGGCGACCGGGGCCGAGCCCGTGACCTATCCGGTAGCTGCTGGCACCGGTGTGGCGCAAACGCTACGCGCTATGGAGCGCGAAGGTCTGTTGGCTTACGACTGGCGCTGGCGCCTGCTGCTGAGGCTGGAGCCGGTGACCATTCAGGCTGGCCGCTATGAGATTCCACCGCACACCCGCCCCCGGGAACTGCTGGCACTGCTGGCCAGCGGACGCGTGGTGCAATACCGTTTCACCCTGGTCGAAGGCTGGAATTATCGCCAGCTACGCGCGGCGCTGCTGGCCGAGGAGCGTCTCGCGACTGCGCCGGAACAGTTGGATTTTGATCAGGTCATGGTTCAGCTCGGACGGGAGCCAGGCTCGCCTGAAGGCTGGTTCATGCCCGAAACCTACGCTTACACCGACGGTGAAACGGCGTTACACGTGCTGGAGCGTGCGCTGAGCGCACAGGAACAGCTGCTGGAGCATGTGTGGCAGGGTCGCCAGGACGGGCTGCCTGTTAACAGTCCCTATGAGTTACTCACGCTGGCCAGTATCGTCGAGAAGGAGTCGGCATTGGGTGCGGAGCGTCCGGATATCGCCGGGGTATTCGTGCGGCGCCTCCAGCAAGGCTGGCGCCTGGAAACCGATCCGACGGTGATCTACGGCATGGGTGAGGCTTATGACGGCAACATTCGCCGCCGCGACTTGCGGGCAGACACACCCTGGAATACCTATGTCCATCGGGGGTTGCCACCAACGCCTATCGCCATGCCAGGTCCTGATGCGCTAGCCGCCGCTGCGCAGCCAGCCGCCGGTAGCGCCATGTTTTTTGTCGCCGACGGCACCGGCGGCCATGTGTTTTCCGAGACGCTTGCGGAACACAATGTGGCCGTGCGAGATTTGATCCGTCGGCAGCGAGCAGCCAATAAGAACGATTCACCATGAGCCAACCGGGATTATTTATCACCTTCGAGGGGGGCGAAGGCGCTGGCAAGTCCACGCAGATAGCCCGTCTTCATGAATGGTGTGAGGCGCAGGGCCAATCGGTGCTCCTGACCCGTCAACCGGGCGGCACGGCATTCGCGGAACAAATCAGGGACCTGCTGCTACACCAGCATGACGCACTGGTCGATAGCAAGACCGAATTATTGCTGCTCTTTGCAGCCCGGGCCCAGTTTCTGGAGAGTCTGGTGCGTCCCGCCCTGGCCGCCGGAAAGGTGGTGCTTTGTGACCGCTTCACCGATTCCACCTTCGCCTATCAGGGGGGCGGGCGCGGCGTTCCCATGGCGGAGATACAACGGCTCGCTGATTATGTGCATGGGGATCTGAGCCCAGATCTGACCGTGTTGCTGGATCTGCCCGTTGCAACGGGCATGGCGCGGGCGGCGAACCGCAGCGCAGCGGATCGCATCGAGCAGGAGGATAGGGCGTTCTTTGAGCGCGTTCGTGAGGCCTATCAAGCGCGGGCAGCCGCCGAGCCGGACCGCATCGTGGTACTCGATGCAGCGCAAACGCCCGAGCAAGTGTGGCAGGCGCTGCAGACGGAAGTGGAAGGGCGCTTTTCATGGTGAACTACCCTTGGACAGAATCCACTCAGGAGCGCTTGCGTCAACAGCTGGAGCAGAACCGCATTCCCCATGCCTTGCTGCTGGCCGGTGCGCCCGGTCTGGGTAAGGAAGCACTGGCACAGCAGTTGGCGGCCGCGCTGTTGTGCCTGCGGCCAGAGCAGGGCAGAGCCTGTGGGGGCTGTCGATCCTGTGATCTGCTGCTTGGGGGCGCACATCCGGACCGGTTCTGGCTAAGCCCCGAAGAAGGCAAGACCCAGTTGCAGGTGGACCCGGTCCGTGAGCTGTTGGGGCGGCTGGTGCTGACCACGACCATTAG
>JABSSV010000116.1 GCA_013213875.1 Lysobacterales bacterium | reverse complement strand
CCTGGCCCGTGTCCACGCGACGCAAGACCCGCCTGCCCCTGCGCCTGGTGCTACTGTCGCTGGCCTTGCACGCGCTTGTCTTGTGGAAGCTGCCACTGAACAGCGCCCAAGAGCGTGCCGTGACACCGGTCCTCTCGCTACGCTTGCAAGCCCCGACGCCTTCCCGGCCTGCTAGGCCAGCGCAATCACCGGCAACCGAAGCGGTGGCGATCGTTAAGCCCAGCAGCCCGGCCCCCGTTGCCCCGGCGCCTGGCAAGCCGGCTTCGAATCGCGTTGCCCAAGCGGACCCGGCGGATCAGTCACAAGCTGCGCCGGAACTGTCGCGCATTCGCTTGCTGGACAGCCTGCGCCATGACCTTCGTGTGCAGGCAGGCCAGCCCGCAGCGGAAGCTGAGCCCTTGGGACGCAGTACAAGCAACGCCGCCTATGAACGTACCCAACGCGCCCTCATGCCAGCGCGCGCCAATGCCTTTGATGGCATGACGGCACCGGCCGTCGCCACCGTGACCGACCGTTGGCTGCGATCCGATGGCACCCATGAAGTCGTCATGCGGGCACCAGATGGCCATAGCTATTGCGGTCGTCAGCCACCGACGGACCCCATGCGTCCCTGGCTGCAAATGCCCATGCGGTGGCACCGTTGCGCCGGTGGCGGCGCGCGTAAAGCGCGCCCTGACACCTCAGAATAAGCATTTTCGCCACCAGCAGGACCAGCATGCTCTTGCTAAACCTCTGTTTTACCAACCAATTCCATTTGGCACGTTTGCTGCATGGCTATGGTTGACACCAATCACATTAGGAGCACACGCTATGGGACAGGGATCATGCGGCAACATTCTGGCCGCCCTGGCCAGTTTCTTTATTCCCGGTCTGGGTCAGTTGCTGCAGGGGCGCTGGCTGCTGGCTGGCTTTATGTTTGTGAGCTGCGCCATCCTGTGGTTGATCCTCCTGGGCTGGATCATTCATCTCTGGTCCATCATTGATGCAGCGCTGTACCGCGCACCCTATTACGGACGGCGGCGGGATTACGCCTAGAGCAAGATCTTCAGGGCGTTTTATACTGGGCCTTCCCAGGAGGAGGCCCCATGTCCGAGCCGCCCGTAACGCTGCGGCCCGCCGCGCCTGAAGACGCCCACCAGATTCTGAACTTTATCCGCGAACTGGCGGACTATGAACAGTTGTTGCATGAAGTGACCGCTGATCTGGAGGACATTCGCCGCACTTTATTTGGCCCGCGACCAGAAGCCGAAGTGGTGATAGCAGAAACCAACGGAACTGCGGTCGGCTTCGCGCTTTATCACGCCATGTATTCCACCTTTCTCGCGCGCTCAGGCCTGTATCTGGAGGATTTGTATGTGCAACCGGCCTTTCGCGGTCGGGGCATTGGGCGAGCCCTCTTGGTGCACCTGGCGAAGCTTGCGGTCGCCGGTGGACACGGTCGCCTCGACTGGTCCTGCCTGCGCTGGAACGAGCCATCGCTGGCCTTCTATCGCGCCCTCGGTGCACAGGAGATGGAAGATTGGACCCGTTTCCGGCTCGCCGGTGACGCGCTTGAAGCTCTGGCGCGACAGGCCCCTGCGCCAAAGCCCCGGGGTTAGCTTCTGTTAGAATCGCGGCGCAAGCCTAAACCGGGGGATCTATGTTTTACAAACCGCTGCTCATACCGCTATTGATTCAGGTCGCACTGACCTTTGCCGTGCTGTTCACCATGTTCGGTCGCCGTGTCAGCGAATTTAAACGCAAGCGGGTTCACCCCCAAAAAACCGCCACGCGAACGGGCCAGCGCGCCGTGCT
>JABSSV010000115.1 GCA_013213875.1 Lysobacterales bacterium | reverse complement strand
GGCGATGAGTACGCTGGCCTGTCTGAAATGGCTCTGTACTACATCGGCGGTATCATCAAGCACGCCCGTGCTCTGAACGCCTTCACCAACGCGTCTACCAACTCGTACAAGCGTCTGGTACCGGGCTTCGAAGCGCCGGTTATGCTGGCCTACTCGGCCCGCAATCGCTCTGCGTCTATCCGTATCCCGCACGTGGGCAGCCCCAAGGCCCGTCGTATTGAAGTCCGCTTCGGTGACCCGGCTGGAAACGCCTACTTCACCTTCGCTGCCATGATGATGGCTGGCCTGGACGGCATCCAGAACAAGATCGATCCGGGCCCGGCCATGGACAAGGATCTTTACGACCTGCCCGCAGAGGAACAGCAGAACATTCCTACGGTTTGTCACAGCCTGGACCAGGCGCTGGAAGCGCTCGATAAAGACCGTGCCTTCCTCACCGCTGGCGGTGTCTTTAGCGACGACATGATCGATGCTTACATCGACCTGAAGATGGAAGAAGTGCAGCGTTTCCGCATGACCACCCATCCGGTTGAATTCGACATGTACTATTCTTGCTAGTAAGCGGTATGTGATCGGGTCACCGCGCTGGCGGTGACCCGATCAACGCAACGCCACCCATGCCGGGTTGGGGGGACATACCGACCAGCAGGGAGTGGGGACCATGAGCTTTTGCATCAAAAGAAGTCTGATCATCATGTTAGTGACCGGGGCGCTGGCTGCTTCTGCAAGTGCCGACAACATTTATCGAACTGTCGACGAGAACGGCAATACGGTCTATACGGACCGCCAGCCAACGCCGGATGCAAAACCGATCAGGCTGCGCGAGCTGTCCGTCGTCGAGGCGGTGACCTATGCTCCGCCAGCGAGTGCGTCCACCGCACAGAATGCCCTGCAGGACGGCATGACCGTGGATCAGATGCGTCGTCGCTATCGCGGGTTCCGGTTGGTCAGTCCCGCGCCCGATCAGGATTACTGGGGTACGGGCAATATTGCAACGCTGGCCTGGGATGCCGGCGAGCCCTTGATGGACGGCATGCAGGTCATTTTCTACGTCGACGATGTTCCCAGCGCGCCGACGCGAGCGGCGACTTACACCACGGAGCGGCTTGATCGCGGTCTGCACCAGGCCCGTGCCGAACTGTTGGATCGTGATAATCGCGTCATTGCCACGACGGATGCCGTGCCCTTCAATATTCACCAGCAGAGCGTGCGGCAGCAGCGTGCCGTGCCGCTGGGCGGCGGTTAGGCGCCGGGTAGCAATGACAAGGCGTCCATGATTCAACTCGATGAGCTCGATACTGCCGTTGTAGAACTGGACGCCGCGCAACGCATCAGAGCCGCCAATGCGGCAGCAGAGGAATGCCTGGGTGCGAGCCGTGAGCGGCTTTTGGGGCAGCCTCTGGCAGCGCTGGCCGGTATGGCGGAAACGCTGCCCGCGGCGCTGGATGCTACCGGTGCGGCCCATCGGCCGCGCCGGCTGCATGACTGTCCGCTGCCCGGCGGACGCTACGACTGCACCATGCGCTGCGTATCCGATCAGCGTTACCTGTTGGAATTTCACTCGCAGCGTTGGAACCGCCAGCAGCGACAGCTCCAGCAGGTTGAAGTCCAGACCGGCCTCATGGACCTGCTGCGGCGCAATCTGGGTCACGAAATTCGCAACCCCCTGGGTGGGATTCGAGGTGCCGCCCAGATGATGGCTGATGAGTTAGGCAATCAGGAGTTGGGCACGCTGGCGCACATGATCATGCGCGAGGTGGACCGGATCGATGAGCTCATCAAGCGTTTCTGGCAGCCGGAAACGCAGCCGCAGGATTTCGATGTGCACCGCTGCTTGCAGGAAGCGCTTGAGTTGCTGGCCTCGGAGGACTCGGCCTTACGTATCGAACGCGATTATGACCCGAGCATTCCCGCTTTGCGTGGTGACGAGGCGGCTCTGCGACAACTGTTCCTGAATCTGCTGCGCAACGCGCTGCAGGCGGGGGCCCGGACGCTGCGGATTCGTACCCGCATTGAGCTGGGCTCGGCGCTGCTTGATGCGGCGCACGGCACGGTCATGCGCATGGATATCATTGATGATGGGCCGGGCGTGCCGGAGAAATTGCGTCCCCTGCTGTTCCTGCCCATGGTGACCAGCCGGCGTGACGGTACCGGTCTGGGGTTGGCGCTGGTACAGCAAATCGCTGCCGATCACGGTGGCCTGGTGACCTATGAGCCCCTGGCACAAGGAAGCCGCTTTACCCTGCATTTGCCCGTGCCTGCACAGAATCAGGTAGCCCCTGAGGAGAACGCGGCATGACCCAGCAAGCGCGGGCCTGGATCACCGATGATGACGATTCCATTCGTTTTGTGCTCGAACGGGCGCTCTCAAAAGCCGGCTATGCGGTGGCCAGCTATGCCAGCGTTGGGGCCTTGCATGAGGCCCTCGCGGCAGACTCGCCTGATGTGATCCTGACCGATATTCGATTACCCGATGCAGATGGTCTGACCGTGTTGGATACCTTGCGGGAACAGCAACGCAACATCCCTGTGATCGCCATGACCGGTTTTTCCGATCTGGACCAGGCCGTCAGCGCCTTCCAGCAGGGTGTGTTCGATTACCTGCCCAAGCCTTTTGATCTGGAGCAGGTCCTGTCGGTGGTGGCCAGTGCCGTGGCTGATCGTCAGGCACCCGCTGCGGTCGAGCGCTTGCCGGATGAAAACCAGATGATTGGTGAGTCCGCCGCCATGCAGGAGATCTTTCGCACCATCGGTCGCTTATCCAAATCCACCATCAGCGTTTTGATCACCGGTGAAACCGGTGCCGGCAAAGAGGTGGTGGCGCGGGCGCTGCATGATCACAGCCCGCGTGCCAATGGTCCGTTTGTGGCCATCAATACGGCGGCCATACCGAACGAACTGTTGGAATCGGAACTGTTCGGGCATGAGCGCGGCGCTTTTACCGGCGCGCACAGCAAACGTGCCGGCCGCTTTGAGGAGGCCGCTGGCGGCACGCTGTTTCTGGATGAAATTGGCGATATGCCGTTACCGCTGCAAACGCGATTGCTGCGGGTACTGGCTGAGGGTGATTACTACCGAGTGGGTGGTCGCGATCTGTTGCAGGCTGATGTACGCATTATTGCTGCGACCCATCAGGAGCTGGACAAGCACATTGCCGCAGGTACCTTCCGGGAAGACCTCTACCACCGCCTGAATGTGATCAATCTAGAATTGCCGCCCCTGCGCGAACGGCTGGATGATATCGAGCCTTTGGCGCGCTATTTTCTGAACCAGTCAGCCCGCGAGATGGGGCTGGAACGTAAACATCTGCGGCCGGAAACGGTGCAGGCCTTGCGCACGCGGCGCTGGCCCGGCAACGTTCGGCAGCTACAAAATCTCTGCCGTCAGCTGTGCGTCATGGCCCCCGGAGAACAGATCTTTCCGGAAGATTTACCGCTGGAAGAGGCCGAAGGCGCCATTGAAGGCAGGGCTTCCGGTGACTGGCGTGGGGCCCTGCGCGAGTGGGCGGGTACGGCGCTGCGGAGCGGTTCGCCTGATCTCTTGCCCGCGGCCCGTGATGCCATGGAACAGGTGCTGTTTGAGGTGGCGCTGGAGTACACGGGTGGTAAGCGTATTGAGGCCGCCCGCCTGCTGGGCGTGGGCCGCAATACGCTGACCCGCAAGCTGAAGGATTATGAGACCTGAGCGCTGGCTAGGGTTCGATCTGATCCAGTAGCCGGGTATCAATGCGTTCCTGCAGCGCTTTGAACTCTTTCATCTGATCCTTGCTGAGGAAGCGTTTCATGCGCTGCTCGGCGAACTTACGGCTGCTTTTGATTTCGCGCTTCAGTGCCCGCTTTTCCTTGCCTTCCAGTGCCTCGACGCCACCATCGTCGAGTCCATAGCGCTTGGCGATGGCCACGCGCTCACGGATGCTGCTCTTAAGAATCATCTCCACCTGGGTCCACTGATAGTCGCTCAGGGTGAGTTGGGTCTTGATGTCAGCGAGCTCTTGCTCGACCTGCTCGCGGGTACTGGCTGGAGATGGATCTTCCTGGGCGGCTGCGGGCACAGCTAGCAGTGACAGGAGCAGCATAAGCAGCAGGCTGGTTGGTCGAAACATGATTCACTTCACTCCGTCGACGACTGGTCCTCGGGGGACCTGGTTCTGATGGCCGGTAGTCGAATTTTTCTGACGATGGCGATGATGCGCAGGCTGGCAATGCACCCGATACCGGCCACCGTGGCCCAATTATCATCTGCGCCGATTTCACGCAGTCCCAGGTAGCACAGAATACCTGCAACGCAGGCTGTGGAATAGATGGTTTCCGTAGGGCGAAAGATCATGGGTATCTCGCCCACCAGCGTATCGCGTATGGCGCCGCCGGCCACGCCGGTGATAACGCCCATGGTCACGACGATCATCGGTGATGCGCCCGCGTCTTCGGCCACTTTGGCACCGAGAATGGCGAACAGCGCGAGCCCGAGCGCATCGGCTATCCGCAGCAGTCCGTGGGGAGGGCTGAAACGGCGCAGGTAGACAATGGTCAGTGCCGTGGTGGCAAGGATCACCCACAGGTTCGAGGTGTCATTGAGCCAAAATACGTTGCGGTCCAGCAACAGGTCGCGGATTGTCCCGCCACCGATGGCGGTCATGGCAGCCAGCACCAGGGCACCCACCCAGTCGAGCCCATGGCGGCTGGCGACCAGCACACCGGATACGGCAAAGACGGCGATACCCAGCCAGCCCAAAAGGGTTTGAATCATGGCGCTGCATCCGGCGGGGGAACCCGCAAATGAAAGGTGACGGGCCCATCATTGGTGAGCCGCACCAGCATGTCCGCTCCGAACTCGCCCGCTGCACAGTGTCCCAGCTCGCGCTGCGCCTGCTCCCGTACGTAGTCGAAGAGCTGCTTGCCCAGCGCGGGCTCGGCGGCCGTAGAAAAGCCGGGCCGGTTGCCGCTGCGCGTATCGGCTGCGAGTGTGAACTGGGGCACCAGCAGCAATTCGCCACCGGCTTGTTGCAGGTTAAGATTCATGCGTCCCTCCGCGTCACTGAATACGCGGTAGGCCAGCAGACGCTGCAATAAGCGGTCCGCCTGCGCGGAGCCGTCACCCCGCTCAACGCCGAGCAGGACCAGCAGGCCTGCGCGGATAGCGCCCAGGGGGCGTTCACCGGCGGAGGCTTTCACACTGACGCTGGCTTCCGATACTCTTTGCAGCAATGCGATCATTTCCTACCCCAAAACCCCGTGTTTCAGCGCCGTTGCGGACGCTCATTTTAGCAGTCGGCCGGCGCCAGCCCCAGCCGCGGGACCTGCGCCTGTGAGCGCGCGGCTGCTGGCCTTTTTTGCCTGGCTGACCAGCCTGTGGCCGCCGCGTGTCAGTCACTGGCTGGCGCGACCGCTGGCCTGGCTGATCTGGCACCTGTCCGGCCGTCTGCGCCGGGTTGCGCGGGTCAATGTGGCGCTCTGTGCGCCAGAACTGAGTGCGCCGGAGCAGGAACAGCGCGCGCGTCGTTCGCTGTATCACTATGCCTGTAACGCGCTGGAAGTGGGCGTGAGCTGGTACTGGTCTCGGCCACGCTTTGAGAGCGTGTTTGCGCCGTCCGTGGGTATGGAGTTACTGGAGGAGGCCATTGCCGGAGGGCAGGGTGTATTGTTTCTGGCGCCTCATTACGGTGCCTGGGAACTGCTGGGTCTGGCCATGTCCGATAAGCTGGGTGCCACGCTCTACAAGCCGGGTAGCAACGCGGCGCTGAACCAGTTGCTGGCCGAGCGCCGCAGCCGCTTTGGCGCGCAGCTGGTGCCTGCGAACCGGCGCGGCCTGAAAGCCCTGATGGATCAGTTGCGCGCAGGGCAGGCCGTGGGTGTGCTGCCGGATCAGGAGCCGCGCGCGGGCGATGGCCGCTTTGCACCCTTCTTCGGGGTGGCGGCTCTCACCGGGGTGATCGTGCCGCGGCTGCTTCAGCGCACCGGCGCCAAAGCCGTATTTGCAGGCTGTGTTCGCTTGCCCGGCGGGCGCTTTCAAACCCATATTCTGCCGGCGCCGGAGGCTATCTACAGCGATGACTTGGACACGGCCATAGCGGCCATTAATCGGGGTGTCGAGCACATTATTGCTCTGGATCCGGAGCAATACCTGTGGCCCTACAAGCGTTTTCGGGCCCGTCCTGAAGGTGAGGCTTCCTTCTACTGATCGACTAATCGGCCTGGGGCTGTTCGCTTTTGGTCGCTGTTGGGCTAAGTGACTCCAGGCAGTCAGTGCGCTGCCGATTGTCGGCAATCTTCACGCATTCGTTCTGTTTCCAGCCGCTGTTGAACAGAGCGTCGGGGGTGACCGGCATCTCGGCGCAGGCCACTAGCAGTAGGCTCGCGGCGAGGGAAGCGATGGGAGTTTTGCGCATGTTGCTAGTCCTTCCAGAAAGTGGGGGTGAGTAACACCAGCAGGGTATAGATCTCCAGGCGACCGGCCAGCATGGCCATGCTCAGCACCAGCTTGGCACTGTCATTCAAGACTGCATAGTTGCCGCTGACTTCGCCCAGTCCCGGGCCAAGATTGGTGATACAGGCGGCGACTGCAGAAAACGCCGTCAGCAGGTCCAGTCCCGTGGCGTGCAGGAGCAAGGTCATCAGCACGGTGCTGGCGATAAACAGGAAGAAGAACCCCATAACCGCTTCCAGTACGGAGGGTGCGGCCTTTTGGCCACCAAACTTTACCGGTAGCACCGCGTGCGGGTGAATCAGTCGTCGAATCTCCCGCACGGCGTGCCGGAACAGCAGCATGACGCGAATGACCTTGATGCCGCCGGCTGTGCTGCCGGCGCAACCGCCGATGAATGCCAGGGCGATCAGCAGCAGTGGCAGGGGCGCCGGCCAGCCAGAAAATTCGGTACTGGTGAAGCCGGTAGTGGTGAGTGCGGATACTACCTGGAACAGGGCGAAACGCGCGGCGCTAAAGCTGTTGTCATAGACGCCGTCGAGTATCAGTACCAGGGTGGCCAGCAGCGCAAAGATCAGCGCCATCAAGCCGTAGGCGCGCAGCTCCGGATCGCTGAAATAGGGCTGGGCACTGGCCTTGCGCCAGGCCGAGAAGTGCAGCGCAAAGTTCATACCGGCCAGCAACATAAACACCACGGCGATCATTTCCAGCGTGGGATTGTTGTAGAAGGCAAAGCTCTGATCATGGGTGGAGAAACCACCAATAGCGACGGTAGAAAAGGCGTGCCCGACCGCATCAAACATGCGCATGCCGCCCAGCCAGTAGCAAAGGGCACAGGTGATGGTGATGCCCAGATAAATCAGCCACAGGGCTTTGGCCGTTTCCGTGATCCGCGGCGTGAGTTTGGTGTCTTTCAGGGGTCCCGGGGTCTCGGCCCGATAAAGCTGCATGCCGCCGACGCGCAGCATGGGCAGGATGGCGACCGCGAGGACGATGATGCCCATGCCGCCCAGCCACTGAAGCTGTTGTCGGTAAAACAGGATGCCCCGCGGCAGATCATCGATACGGGTGATGATGGTAGCCCCCGTGGTGGTTAGGCCGGACATGGATTCAAAAAACGCATCCACATAAGACAGGGACGGGTCTTCCAGAAGCAGGAAGGGGATGGCACCGACCAGTGCGAGGGACAGCCAGCAGGCCACGACGATCAGGAACCCGTCGCGCAGTCGCAGGTCACGTGAAGCGCGCCGCACGGGCAGATAGATGAGCCCGCCCAGCAAGACAAGCACTGCCGCGGACAGTCCGAACAGGCTGGTAACGCCGTCGTCATAGAGCCAACTGACCAACGCCGGTGGCAGCATCATGAGGCTGGACCAGGCCACCAGCGCACCCACCACTCGCTGCACGGAAGCCAGTTTCATGGACGGCTTGCTCGGGGGTGGCTGCGGGGCTTCGTGCGCATGAATCAGACGAAGGTGGCGCTAACCTGGAACAGGGATTCGATCACCGGGATTTGCCGCTTGTCCGGCACGAATAAAATTACGTGGTCAAACTCCTGAATCATGGTGTCGTGATGCGCGATGATCACATCCTCACCGCGCACAATGGCGCCGATGGTGGCGCCGGCGGGCAGACTCAAATCTTCCACCGCACGGCCCACCACGCGTGAGGAGTGCTTGTCGCCCAGCGCGATGGCTTCGATGGCCTCGGCGGCGCCGCGGCGTAGTGAGTGAACCCGCACAATGTTGCCGCGCCGAATATGCGTGAGTACGTCACCGATGGTGATTTGCTGGGGCGATACGGCAATATCGATCACGCTGGATTCGACCAGGTCCACATAGGAAGCCCGGTTGATGATGGCCAGGACCTTGCCGGCTCCCAGCCGCTTGGCGAGCATGGAGGAGAGGATATTGGCCTCGTCGTCATTGGTGAGGACGCAGTAGACATCGGTGGTTTCGATGGCTTCCTCGCGCAGCAGGTTTTCATCCGCACAGTCGCCCACCAGCACAATGGCGGTCTCCAGTTCTTCGGCGATGGCCTCGGCCCGCGCCGGATTCCGCTCGATGACCTTAACGTGATGGTCGCGCTCCAGCTGCCTGGCCAGACTGCCACCGATATGCCCGCCACCGGCCAGCACAATGCGCCGTATGGGGCCGTCCAGCGGTCGCAGTTCCTTCATCATGGCCTCGATATGACGCCGGGCTGCGAGGAAGAATACCGTGTCATTTTCCGCAATGACCGTGTTGCCATCCGGCTGTACCAGCTGGCCCTGACGGTAGATGGCCGCCACGCGGGCGTCGCCGCCGGCCGGCAGATGCTCTTTCAGCGTTTTTAGCTGCTGGCCGACCAACAGCCCTCCCGCATCGGCCCGGGTTGCCACCAGCTGCACCCGCCCGTCGGCAAAATCCAGTACCTGCAGGGCGCCGGGATTCTTAATCAAACCGGCAATGTGCTGAGTGATTAGCTGTTCCGGGCTGATCAGCACGTC
>JABSSV010000114.1 GCA_013213875.1 Lysobacterales bacterium | reverse complement strand
TCCCAGCTCACGTCCGCGCTAAGACCTTCCTCAGAAGGTTTAACGTTCACCAGGCTCGTCCAAATCCATCCTTCAGGGTTTGTCCAGCTCAGCTCTAGCTGATCCTGGCGCCGCCACTCGATAGAATTGATATGCATACCGTCGAAATGCGCCAGCGGGTAAACGTCCCCCCCCTCTTCTGCCTGCACGACCATGTAGCGGTCCTCGCCGACCTGAAAGGCACCGGCTCGCCAGCCATTGTCAGACTGGACCGCATGTTCATTCAGGTACTCATCCAGCTCGGTGAATGCGTCTCCATCCCATGGATTCGCAGCCACGGAGCCGCTCACAAGCAGCCCGGCAAAAACAGCGGCCTGCAGACTCCGGAGGGTGGTTTTTCCATAAAACACTTTGCTCATAGCGTACATCTCCATTGTTTACAGGTACCTATACCATAGCATAGGAAAGTGACGGGGCCATGGAAGGCGTCACAGCGGACCATAGGAAAGCCCACTCAGAGCGCCAAAGGGCCGCAAAAGCGGTGCTGGCGGCAGCTTTGCTGCTGTACCGGGGCTAGCGGTGCCGGGCCGCTTTGACCCGGTTAACCGTGCGAAGCGCGCGTGTCGGGCACGCGGGCCGGGTGGGCATCAGTCGCCCGTTCCGGCCTGCCTGAATTCCGAGTAATCACCCTGTACCTCGAAGGTCAGGGTCAGGTCCTGCTTGTCGCGATTGCGAAAGAACCAGCCGTGCTCCCCCGCAAAGGCAGCGGTGAAGGTGCCTGAGCGATCGCTCACGCCCCGGCCTTTGTCGTAGCTTTCCGACTCGCCCTCGCGACCGTGCCCATGCAGGTCATAGTTGATCAAACCACCTTCCGCCTGCCAGCGGTAGCTGGCAACCGCGCCCGCGTCCATGATCAGCTTTGCCTCCACGTAGGCCCCCGGCGCCAGGGTAACGACAAAACGATCCTGCGGTTCAGCGGGACCCGCTTCCAGCGCGGCTGTGCCGTCCTCGCTAGTCTGGGCGTGCGCGCTGGCAAAGAAAAACCCCAGCGTTTGATCCAGCATGGATTGCTTCCGCGCGGTCTCGGCTCGCTCAGCATGCTGCTGCCGATCGGCTTCCGCTTCCTCCGCGAGCTGGGCCTTTATTTCGCCCATTTCTGCCAATCCCAATACGCGACCGATGCCCGTGGGATCGATACCGTATTCCGCTGGCAGCACCATGGTCACCAGAATGACCAGGGCAGCAACCAAGGCGAGTATGGTCGACCGCAAAAGGCGCCGGGCCGAAGGCAGTTCCTCACGATTCGGAATCTCGCTGTTGTACATGGTTAACTCCTGCTCAAGAAACGAAGTAGCCGGTGAGCTGCATGCCCACCAGCACGAATCCAGCACACATGATAGCGACGTTTGCCGTATAGGCGTGCCTGAAAAAACTGTCCGTTCGTCGCCACCAGCCCATGGCGATAAGAATGCCCGTCAGCGCGAGCAGTTGCCCGATTTCTACACCCACATTGAAAGCCAGCAGGTTGGGCAGCAGCCCCTGGGGGGCGATATCGTAATCAATCACCTTCGACGCGAGCCCGAAGCCGTGGAAAAACCCGAACACCAGCGTGGCGAGTTTGGTGTTGGGCTGTACGCCAAACCAGACCCGGTAGGCGCCCAAATTATCCAGCGCCTTGTAGACGATGGAAAAGCCGATGACGGCGTCAATCAGGTAGGCGTTAATCCCGAAGTCCAGCAACACGCCGGTCAGCATGGTGACGGAGTGACCGACTGCGAACAGGGTCACGTAAACAACAATGTCCTTCAGACGATAGAGGTAGAACACCACGGCCAGCAGGAACAGGATATGGTCATAGCCGGTGACCATATGCTTCGCGCCCAGATAGGCGAAGGGGATCAGATGCACCCCAAAGATTTCCTGAATATAGCCCTTGTCACCCTTCGCAATGGCATGGGCGTAAAGCTCCGCTGCTGGCAGCAGCAACGCGGCCAGCAATAGCAAGGTCAGGGCAAAGCCACGTTTACTCATGTCGTTCCGAGCACTCCGGTAATTCCTTTGATGAAGACCTCTGGCTAAAAAAGCCAGTGAGCGCCGAGCCCTTGGGCCTGGGTAAGGGCTTGATCGGTGGCTTGACGGACCGTGCCAGTCAACTCAGTCGCTGAGGCGGTCAAGATCGTCCTTTGCCGGTTGAAAATCGCCGTTCAACTGCACGCTTTTCTGCAACAGCTCAATGGCTTTGGAGCGGTCCCCTTTGTTTTCATGAGCCAATGCCAGGCGCCAGTAGACCACACTGTCATCGGGTAAATTCATGGAGGACTCGGTCTCTGGCAAGGCTTTCTGATACTGGGTCAAGAGATCAATCGCGGTGTCAGAATCC
>JABSSV010000113.1 GCA_013213875.1 Lysobacterales bacterium | reverse complement strand
CCTGGCCGGCAATGGCGCGGGCTTTCTGCTGACCCTGGTGCCGGTGCAGCAGGGGCCCGTGAAAAGTCCCCGGTGAGCCTGGTGAGCCGGGCCTCAAACCCGGCGCCTATGCGCCGGGGAGGGGCTGAAGCTAAAAAGTCACATATAGGCTGGCACGAGGGCCGTATTGCTTCAGCTCTGCCTGGCCGCGCCAGTCGCTCTCGCGGATGCGGCCGTCGAGTTCAAAGTAGGCGCCCTGGAGCGCAACACCCAGACGGCGGTTGATCTGATAATGCAGCCCCAGCTGGGCGTTCCACAGGTTGCCGCGGTACTCCTCAAAGGTCACATCCAGCCAGTCAACGCGGACACTGAGCGCCCAGTGATCCGTGAGCGAGCGCAGATGCCAGAAACCGATGTTGGGCATGGGGAACTCCGCATCCGCCGCGCCGCGCTGCCGATCCGTATCCCCGGCGGTGGTGCGCACGCGACCTTCTATGTACGCTTCCAGCTCCAGCCAGTGCACGCCGAGTCCGATGCCCGTTTCACTGCGGGCGCTTGACCACATGCGCCGGCCGAAGAAAATGCGGGCCACGCTCAGATCAACGCCTGCGGTGGCAAAAGTGCCCTCCAGAAAGGTGAGGTCCTCCCAGGTGTAGTCCTCATTGAGGACAGCGCCACCGGCAGTGTTCAGAGACCAGGCCTCAACGCCCAGGCTCCAGCGCTTGCCGAAGCGCCAGAGCAGCCCGCCCATGCCTGTTGCATCTGAATCGTCAAACAGAAAGGCTTCATCAAAATCGATGGGTTCACCCGGCACGCTGCCGTTGGCGCTGAGCAGAAATTCTTTTTCCGGCCAGAAACCGCCGCCGCTGATGAGCAGCCTGGCATTCAGGAGCGGATGCACTGCCTCGTCTCCGGCAGCGGGTTCCTGAGCCTGGCCCGTGACGCTGAGCAGCATGCCCAGCAGCAGCATGGGCCTGGCCAGTCTCATGACCGCAGGCCCGGGCCACCGGGGTGGGCGCGCCCGGGCTGTGGTTTGGCGTCTATTGATGTGACACTCATCAGAGACGCTCTAGTTCGCCTGGGCGCCAGCTCTGGTCAAACCAGGGCTGCAGCGGGCCGTAGAGGCGCAGGCACAGGAACCAGCCTTTGCCGGGTACCGTTTGAATCCAGTTGCTTTCCATACCTTGCGGCGCTTCCGGACCGAAGTAAATGGTGGTGGAGCCATCGCTGTTGCTTTGCAGGTCGCGATTCCGCTCGTTGTTCTTGGACGGGTAGGGCTGGTCGGTCTGCAGCATGGAGCGTGTCTGCGGGTCGTAGACCACCAGGGACCAGAAGTCCTTGGCAGGTACATCGGCCGGTATATTCAGGCGGTAGCTGGCCGCGCCCTGCAGGTAGTTACCCTCCGTATCCGTGGCGGCGAGGGCATACTGCGAGCCCACGCCGACCATCTCCAGCACCATGGCGGGCGTATTCACGGTAGCGATATAGAAAAACAGGGTGCGCGCATCCTGGTAGCGCCCGCCACGCCCGTCATTGCGCAGCCACTGGTAGCTGCCCCCATCAAAGGCTGAATACCAGGCGCTGTCTGGCCCGTAAAGACGAATACTGTCCGAGCGCGGGCGGAAAGCCAGCGCCCGGGCCGTGGCGTTGGCGATCGCGACGCCGTCAACCAGCAGCGCCTGCATGCGTTCATCGGGCGCAAAGGGCGTGCCTTTTTCGATACCGATGCTGGCCAGGCTGCCGCGTAGTTCCGGGTCCAGGAAATCCAGCGGTTCGCGCTCGATCACCTCGGCGATTTCTTCGAAGAAGGTCACGTCATTGGCGTGGATCGTATTCATGTAGCGCCCGGTGCCGCTCACTACCTCCAGTGCGGGCGGTGCATCCTTCAGCGCCAGGGGATAGATTTTCAGCCCCTGCGTCCACATGGCCACCGCGCATCGGTCTTGCCATCGCGGAGAAAGCCGCGCAGCGGCAGCCAGTTGATGTAGGTGGGGCTGCGGGCAATGAAATAGCCTTCCGGCACGTCGCCCTCATAGCCCGGTGGCAGGATCAGGTATTTGCCGCCCTGACCGCGGTCCGGGCCCGGCGAGCCCATATCAACCACAAAACGGAAGTAGGCATCATTCACGGTGCCGGGTCCGGCACCCGGTGGAACTTCCACCACCGTGGGGCCGTCGCGCTGAAGATCCAGCAAGCCGATGGCGTAGATCGTGTCCGTATTACCGGTGAGAAACAGGGAGTTTGAATCCATAAGGCCGTCATAGAGCAGAATCTTATGGGCCGCATCAATGCCCACGGACACCATGCCGCGCCTCAGGCCCTCGATGGAGGCCAGGGGCACCATATTCAGAAAGGCCTCGGTGGCGCGGACGCGGTCCAGATTGTCATACACGGCAGCCACGGTGGCCGCATCCGGCATACCGTCGAAGAAGCGCAGTTCGCCAATGGAGGTGCTGACCGTATCGGGTGTGAGAATTTCCGTGGGAACCGGGGTGTTGTACTTTTCAAGCTGCACCTCATTGGCTCCGGCTGCAGCGCAAAGCAGCAGGCTGGTGAGGGTTACAAGCGAAAATCGGAAAGCACGGGGGAAGGGTATCTGGGGCATGATCGCGTCTCCTTTTCGAAGGCGGACCGCCTGAATGGTCGGTGTGGCGGTGCCGCTGGGAGCCTCTTGCCGACCGCGGCATTCCTACCGCAGAAGGCCAGTGGCACTATCTAAGGTATTGTTCTTGCGCCGAATAAAGTCAAGTTTTGTAAGGTTTGTGCCGCTGTGCAAACGCGGGGATTGCGAGGCTTAAGGACTAGCGTGCAAACCAAAGCGTATGGCGCGCGCCCTTCTTGCCATGGGCATAAACGCGGCGTTCCTCGGTCTTAAACCCGCCGTTACGCAGGCGCCTGCCAAAGGCCGGGTCCGGGACCGCGGACCAGAAAGCCACGCAGCCGCCGGGTTTGAGGCTGGCACGGATCGCCCCGAGGCCAGCCGGGGCATAGAGCCAGTCGTTCTCGTCCTGAGTCAGACCTTCCGGGCCATTGTCCACGTCCAGGGCAATCGCATCCCATTGCCTGCTGCCCCCGCGCAGAAGATCGGCCACATCGCCCGTATAGACCCGGGTGCGGGGGTCGTCCAGGGGGCGACCGGCCCGTTCGCCCAGCGGGCCCCGGTTCCAGTCCACCACGCCGGGCACCAGTTCTGCGACCGTAACCTCCGCATCGTCCCGCAACACACCCAGCGCCGCGGCCAAGGTGAAACCCATGCCCAGACCACCGATGAGCACCTGCGCCCGGGTCCGGTGCGCGATGGGCTCGCAGCAGGCACTGCCCAGCACGTCTTCCGAGCCATGCTTGCGTGAGCTCATGAGTTCGATGCCGCTGCTGGTGCGGATAAAGAAGTCGTCCTTGCTGGCATAGAGCTCCAGCTGACCGTCGCTGCCAGGCACCGGTGCCCGGCCCAATTGCTCCCAGTGCTTCATGATGGCTCCCCCTGATTGCTTTGCGCGGTGCTTTGCCACTGGGCCAGTAAGCGATCGAGCTGATCAGCAAAACGTTTGCGATCGCTGGCATGCAGTGGCGGCGGGCCGCCGGTTTCCACGCCGCTGGCGCGTAACGTTTCCATAAAATCGCGCATGTTCAGCCTTTGCCCGATGGACTCCCGGGTCAGGCGCTCGCCGCGAGGCGTCAGTACCATGACCTCCTGGGCCAGCAATTCGGCCGCCAGGGGAATATCGGCAGTAATCGCCAGTTCGCCGGCCACCGCCTGCTGGGCGATGTACTGGTCTGCCACATCGTAGCCACTGGCGACCTGAACGGAGCGGACGAAGCGCGACGGCGGCGTGCTCAGCGGCTGGTTGGCTACCAGTAGCAGCTCGCACTGCACCCGCTCAGCGGCGCGGTAAAGCATGTCCTTGATCACGCGCGGGCAGGCGTCTGCATCAACCCAGATGCGTTGTTTCATGGTGCTATCAGCCTTGGCCGTCGGGGCAGAGCTGCTTTTCGCCGAGATGAGCTGAGCGCATGGGATCTCGGCGCCTGCTAACAGCCCTTGTAGTCATTCTTAGCGCACTCCCGCGCCAGCTCTTGGGCTTTGGCGATCTGATCGGGGGTCATTTCTGCAGCGATGAGGTCCCGTTTTTTTGCAGCGATGAGGTCCCGGTTTTTTGCGCCACGATCGCTCCCGTCGCTCGCAGCGATGTTCCACCACATATGGGCGTAAACGTAGCTTTGCGGCACGCCCCCGCCCCTGTAGTACAAGGTCCCAAGGTTAACTTGCGCTATGGTTTGACCCTGTTCCGCTGCCAGCCGAAACCACTTGACTGCTTCCTTATCGTCTTCTGGCACGCCCCAGCCGACGAAGTACATGAGCCCAAGCTTGTCCTGCGCGCTGGCATTACCTTGCTCCGCATATTTGGTAAAAATGCGGAGTGCCGCTGCGTAATCGAGGTTATTTAGAGCCTGGACACCATCATCAAAGCTCTCAGCCCCATGGGCGCTGAGCGAGACGGTCAATAGCAATGCGATAAGAATCTTTTTCATGGTTTGCCCCTTCTGTTCAGGAAAAGGCTAAATCACCGGCCGCGCCGTGTACAGCAAGCGGGCCAGTGACCAGGCTCAAAGACCATCGGCATTCCATAGAGAAACACCCCAATCGGCTTGGAGCGCCGAAAGGGGCGAGTGCAGAGGTGCGCTAGCAGCGTAACGCGCCAGGAGCGGCGCGTCTGTTGGCAATGCCCGCGCCGATTCGCGGGCATTCTTCTGACTGATAAAGCGTGATAAGGCGCTGGCGATTGCCTGCCTTACGGGTGCCTTACGGTTAGAGAAAAGAAAAAGGGCTTGCGGCTGATGGCGCGCAAGCCCTTGATTCTATTGGTCGGGGTGACAGGATTTGAACCTACGACCCCCACGTCCCGAACGTGGTGCTCTACCAGGCTGAGCTACACCCCGAATTAGGCCGCGTAGTTTATAGAAGCCCGGTGCTTTTGGGAAGCAGCGGCGCCGAGTTTTTTTGGGGGTTGGCAGCGACCTGTCAGCATGATTTCGTGCTGTTTTATGGCCTCCCATTGCGGCCAAAACGCGGCTTGCCAGGCCTTGGCCGGGCAGGGCAGCTTCGGTTGCTTTTCGGCGCCGGAATTCTTGGCGTACAGGCAGGCAATTTTGCTATAGTGACAAGGCCGCTCTTTTGAGTGGGGGAGGCATGGCATAGGCGGGGGCGCATTAATGCACGGTAGTGCTGTCACCGGTTTGTCATCCGTTGTTGCAACAATCGCGGGCTTACAAGAACTGGGGAGCAAACTTGTGACTACCAAGAATCTCGGAAAGCATCTTATTGCTTTCATGCTACTGCTGTTTCCACTCGCCACGCTGGCGCAGGAAACCACCTCTTCGCTGCGTGTCGATACTTACACGGGTGAGGGTCTGCCAGCCACAGACGTGGCGGTAACTGTGACTGATACGCGTACGGGCTCCAGCCGCACCAGCGGTTCTGGTGAGTCTGGCACCGTCACCTTTTCCGGTCTGCGCGTGGGTGGTCCCTACACGGTAACGACCTCGGCAGCCGATTTTGGCAATCAAACGGTGACGGACGTGTTTCTCCGCCTGGGTGATACCTATCTGCTGCCGCTGAGCCTCGCTACGGGTGCCGTTGAGGAAGTGATCGTCACCGCAACGCAGGTGCAAACCCAGCAGCTGGCCCTGGGCCCGGCCTCAACCTTCGGGCTGAAAGAACTGCAGGATCTGCCGGCTATTAACCGCGATATCCGCGACATTATTCGTGTGGACCCGCGCATCTATCAGGATGTGGCCAATCAGGGCGACATTCAGTGTGCTGGCGCGAACCCGCGTTTCAACAGCCTGACCGTTGACGGCGTTCGCTTTAACGACAACTTTGGCCTGAATAGCAACGGCTATCCCACGGAGCGGCAGCCCTTCCCCTATGACTCGCTGGAACAGGTTGCGGTTGAGCTGGCACCCTACGATGTGCAGTACGGAGGCTTTACCGCTTGTAATATCAACTCGGTCACCAAATCCGGCTCGAACGAGTTCTTTGGCTCGCTCTTCTATGACTACACCAACGATTCCATGCGCGGTGACAAGCTGGGAGACGACAAGGTGGATCTGGGTAATTTCAGCGAGAAACGCTACGGCGTCTCGCTGGGCGGCCCCATCATCAAGGACAAGCTGTT
>JABSSV010000112.1 GCA_013213875.1 Lysobacterales bacterium | reverse complement strand
GGTGGACGGCGATTGTGCAGCTGATGGCGCCGGTCACACCGCATATTTCCGAGGCGCTCTGGGAGGCCCTGGGGCAGGACGGTACGCTGCAGGACGCCGGTTGGCCCGAGCCCGATGAGGCCGCACGGGTGAAAACGGCCGTGCAGTTGGTCGTTCAGGTCAATGGCAAGCTGCGCGCTCGCATCGAGACGGAGCCCGGCTGCAGCGAAGAGCTTGCCCTGGAGCAGGCCTTGGCCGAGGCCAACGTGCAGCGCTTCATTGCAGGCAAGAGTGTGCGCAAGGTGATTCATGTGCCCGACCGCCTGTTAAATATCGTGGTGGGCTGAGGTGCGTACAGGCCTGCTCCTTTGCGCACTGCTGCTGAGTGCCTGTGGCTTTCAGCTGCAGACCAATGCCCAGTTGCCACCGCAGGCTGATCGCGTACACATCGAAATCGCAGATCCTTACAGTGAGTTCACCCGGCGCCTGACCACGCTGCTGGAGCAGAATGGGGTACAGATCGTGCCCGCTGCGGAGGCCCATGCGGTACTGAAGGTGCCCGTTAATACGGTGATCAAGGATATCGCCAGCATTGGTGATTCTGCCCGGGTCCGTGAATTCCGTCTCACCCATCGCGTGCGCTTTTCCCTGAGCACGGCGCAGGGCGAGTTGCTGGTACCGGAGCAGAATCTGCGCCTGAGCCGGGTGATCAGCTTTGACGAAAACGACATTCTTGCCGTGACCCGTGAGGAAGAATATCTGCGTTCGGAGCTGGCTGATACGCTGGCGCGACAGGTGCTGCGCCGCTTGAGCACTGAATCGGTCTGATGCCGCTGCGTCTGGAACAGCTGCCGGCGCAGCTCAAGCGGGGTTTGGCACCGGTTTATCTGTTTGGCGGCGAAGAACCCCTGCTGCTGCAGGAATGTCGCGATCAGGTTATCGCTGCGGCGCGTGCCCAGGGGTTTGAAGAACGACAGCTGCTGGAGGTGGAGCGTGGCTTCGCCTGGGACAGCCTGGGTGAGGCAAGTGGTGCCCCGTCTCTGTTTGCTTCGCGCAAGATTGTGGACCTGCGACTGCCCACGGGGAAGCCCGGCCAGGCAGGCGCCAAAGCGCTGAATGCCTGGGCCGCGGAACCAGATCCCGACGTGTTGCTGATGGTGTCCTGCGCCAGCTGGGATGCGGGATCGCGCAAGGCCAAGTGGGCACAAAACCTTGAGCAAGCCGGGGTGCGGGTGGATATCTGGAAAATTCGTCCTGAAGAACTGCCCGGCTGGATTCAGGCACGCATGCAGCGCGCCGGTCTGCGGCCGGAACGCGAGGCCGTCATGGTGCTTGCCGACCGGCTGGAGGGCAACCTGTTGGCTGCCCAGCAGGAGATTGACAAGCTGGCCCTGTCCAAGGGTGAGGGCGACATCACCGCCGACGATGTGCTCGAGGCGGTAGCCGATAGCAGTCGCTTTGATGCCTTCCTGCTGGTAGAGCGCATCATGGAGGGCAATTTGGCCGACGGTTTGCGCGTGGCCAGCGGTCTGCGGCGCACCGGCGTGCCCATTTTCCTGGTCAGCGGAGCCCTGATTCGCGCGCTGAGAACGGTAGAAGCGTACCGTCTGGCCATGCGCGACGGTCAGCCCGAGCGCACGGTCTTTCGCCAACTCAATGTCTGGCAGAGTCGTCAACCGGCTTTGCGGGACGCCGCGCGCCGACTCAACGGCAAGCGCCTCGCCGACGCCTGGTCCCGGCTGGCGGAAATTGATCGTCAGGGCAAGGGTCGGGCCTTTGGTGATCCCTGGCACAGCCTGGACCATTTGGTCACCCGTCTCTGTGTCTGAGCGGCCGCTCCGCGTATTTTTTGGAGGCACCTTCGACCCGGTGCACCGGGGGCATCTGGCGGCGGCTGAGGACGCCTATGAAGCCTTGCAACCCGACGCTTTCAGTTTTCTGCCTGCCGGTGACCCGCCGCACAGAAGCGCGACCTTTTCGCCGGCGGAACAGCGCCTGCGTATGCTGCAGTTGGCCATTGGTCAGCGGCCGGAATTTGCCATCGACGAACGGGAAATGCATCGCGCCGGTCCTTCCTGGATGAGTGTAACGCTGGCCAGCCTGCGGGCGGAGTTCCCCGAAGACGCGCTGGTCCTGTTGCTGGGGCAGGATGCCTTTAATGGTCTTACTGGCTGGCATGAATGGCGCCGCTTACCCGAGCTCGCGCATCTGGTGATCCTGTCCCGACCGGGCGAGAGCTGCGATTACCCCGCAGAACTGGCCGCTGAGGTGGCAGCGCGGACCATTGAGGGGCCGTTAGTGCTCAGGCAGTTCGTAGCCGGACGGTTCCTGACGCTGGCCATCCGTCCGCATGCGATTTCATCCACCGCTGTCCGCGCTCAGGTCAATGATCCCATCGCGCTACGCACGCTGGTCACGGAGCCGGTTGCCGACTTTATTGAACAACATGGGCTCT
>JABSSV010000111.1 GCA_013213875.1 Lysobacterales bacterium | reverse complement strand
GGTTCCACGGAGCTGATCGACCTGGCTGACGTGGCCTGCCTGGTGGCCGAGGACAAATACACAACTGCCTATCTGGGTGAGCGCAGCATCATGATCAACCATTCGCTGGCGGAGCTGGAAAAAGCCCATCCGGATCGTTTGCTGCGGGTACATCGTTCCGTGCTGGTGGCGCGGGAGCGCGTGCGTGGTCTGGAGCGCGGTGAGAGCGGCATGCAGCTGATGCTTGAGGGGTGCGAACTCCGGCCGGCGGTTAGCCGACGGCAATTGCCCGCTGTGCGGCGCCTGCTGAAGGAAAAACAGGAATGACTACGCTTCGTATTGCGACGCGCAAGAGCGCGCTGGCCCTGTGGCAGGCCAATCATGTGGCGGATCTGCTGCGCAAGGCGCACAGGAAGCTGAATGTTGAACTGGTGCCCATAGTCACCCGTGGCGACCGCATTCTGGACCGGCCCTTAGCGGCCATCGGTGGCAAAGGCCTGTTTCTTAAGGAACTCGAGCATGCCCTGTTGGAAGGGGCAGCGGATCTGGCCGTGCATTCCATGAAAGATATGCCGGTTGGCGACAGCCATGGACTGGAGCTGGCTGTCGCGTTGCCGCGAGCCAATCCCTTTGATGCCTGGCTCAGCCGTGAGGGTTCTGATTTGTCCAGTCTGGCTGCTGGCAGCCGGGTTGGTACATCCAGCCTACGTCGGCGTTGTCAGTTGCTGGCCGCGCGGCCTGATCTTGAGGTGGTAGAACTGCGCGGCAACGTGGACACGCGCTTGGGTAAACTCCAGGCCGGAGAATTTGACGCCATTATTCTGGCCTGCGCCGGCTTGCAGCGCCTGGGGCTGGGCGACCAGATCACACAGGAGCTGCGTCCACCCGAATGGTTGCCTGCCGGTACACAGGGCATTATCGGTTTGCAGTGTCGGGCCGGGGACGCGACGGTGCGGACGCTGATCGCACCGCTGGCGGATCAGGAGGCCATGCTTCAGGCGCGGGCAGAGCGTGCTGCTGCGGCCCTGCTGGAAGGTAGCTGTCAGGTGCCGCTGGCGATCTATGCCCAGCGCAGGGGCGCGGAGTTGCTGATGCAGGGACTGGTGGGCAAGCCGGACGGCTCACTGTTGTTGCGTGCCCGACACGTGGGTGCAGCGGCGCAGCCGGAAGCAGCCGGTAGGGCGCTGGCCGAGGATCTGCGGGCGCAGGGTGCTCTGGATCTGATCCACGCGCTGCGTGCCGACTAGCTCATGGCCTTCACCCATGTGCTGCTGACCCGCCCGCAACCCCAGTGCGATGCGCTGGGTGATCGTCTGCAGGCAATCGGTTTAGCGCCCATCATCATGCCCGCCTATCGCTTTGAAGGCCGCAGCTACACGCCGGACCAAGAGGTGGGCTGGGCTGAGGCGCGGGCGCGTCTGCTGCTATTCACCAGCCCGCGCGCGGTGCGCTACGGTCTGCCGCGCCTGCCCGCCACGCAGCGGCCCGCCACTCATATTGCCGCTATTGGACCGGCTACCGCGGCGGCGCTACGAGCGGCCGGTCACAGTGCCCTGGCGCCGCTGGCGCCGCCCTATAACAGTGAAACCCTGCTGGCGCGACTGGAACCCATGCTGACCTCAGCGGCTGCGCCCCGTGCGGCTCAAATTCTGACGGCCCCCAAAGGGCGCGCGGCCTTGCTCGCCGGCTTGCGGGCGCGTGGCTGGGCAACAGCGCAGGTGCCGGTTTATGAACGCATTCTGCTAGCACCAACGGAGGAAGCCGGGGCGCTGCTGCGCGCTGCAAGTGCCGTCGCCAGCGTCTGGACCAGCGCTACGGCCATGCAGCATCTCTGCGCCGTGCTACCGGCCGATGCACTGGCAGGGCTCCGCGCGGGTCCGGCCCTGGTGGCATCGGCGCGGTTAGCTGAGACGGCCCGCGAGCACGGCTTTGGCAGCGTGCTGCAAACCGCCGGAGCAGACAATGAGACCTTGTTCGCGGCGCTGCGGCAGCAGCTTAAGGCGTAAGGTTTGCGGTGCAAAGCGGCGCCTGATTGGTTAGCATCAGGGGCTACCGTCAATAGCGTTCCAACGAGGTTTCCCGCTTGGCAACTGAAGAACACACTCCGGATTTTGATCCTTTTGCGGATGTGCCCGCGAAAACACCCCGTGCACGCAACACGCTGGCATTGCTTGGCCTGTTTCTGGCCGTGGGCGCGCTGGCTCTGAGCGGCTGGCAGTGGTGGCAAGCACGCATGAGCGAGCAAGCAGGTCGATCTCAGGCCAGCGCCCTGAACCAGTTGGGTGCGCAGCAGCAGGCCGGTGCGAATCGGGTCGCACAATTGGAGCAGCGGCTGCAACAGCTGGAAGGACTCAAGCTGGAAGATGGGATGCAGCGGCTGGACGCGGCGGTTGCCAAAGCCGATGGTATCGCCGGTTCCGATCGCGTCCGCGTCGAGCAGATCGAAGCGCAGCAAGCGGCGTCCCTGGCGCGTATCGAAGCCCTGGAAAGCGGCACGGCTGCGCTGGTTCGGCGCGGTGAGTCCCCGCGCGAGGCCATGAGCCTGTCCGAGCTGGATTTCCTCTTGCGCTCAGCCAATGAACGGCTGCGCCTGTTCGGCGATGCGCGCTCCGCAGGGGAAGCGCTGGCCCTGGCCGATGCCCAGCTTCAGGCCCTGGATGATCCGGTTTATCTGCCCGTAAGACAGGCCGTGGTGGCCGCTCAGGCTGCTCTGGCGGCCACGGAGCGGCCAGATCAGCTGGCCCTGGCGGCGCAGCTGGATCAGGCGCAGGCGCGAATTCCCTCGCTGGCGTTTCCCGCCGCTGAGGCGCCGGCGGCGGTACGGGAAGCGCCCGCCACGGAACCGGGCGTCTGGGCCCGTTTGACCGGCGCCCTGCGGGGCCTGGTTACCGTCAGGAGAAATGCGGACGAGGACGGGCTCATAACGCTGGAAGACAAGGACTTTGTGCGCCAGGGCCTGTGGCTGCAGTTGGAAAGCGCCCGGCTGGCCCTGCTGCGCAGTGATGCGGATGCCTATGCGGATTCCTTGCTGCGTGCGACAGCTACGCTGGAGCGCTATTTCGATGTCGGTGCAGGCGCGGCTCGGGCTCTGGCCGGAGAACTTGAAGCTTTGCGGGCCGTTAATCCGGTCGTCAGCTGGCCCGACATCTCCGCGCCCTGGGCGCAGCTGCAGCGGATTCGCACCGTTTCCAACATAGCAGAGCCGGAGGCGGCAGCGGATGGCGCCCCTGTTCCCCGGGAACCCGCTGCACCAGCGGAGGAACGCGCCGTTCAAGAAGCCAGCGAGGATGACGCTGCATGAAGCGTACCGTGCTGCTGCTGAGTGCGCTCACGCTGCTGCTGTTGGCAGCCGCTGTCGCGCCACTATTTCGGGATGATCCCGGTCTGGTGCAGATTCATTTTCTGGGCTGGACCATAGAAACCAGCGTGCTGGTGCTTCTGGCCGGTCTGCTGTTGCTCTGGGGCCTGGTGCAACTGGCTTTCTGGCTCTGGCGCCTGCCCGCGCAAACGGCACAACGGGTGGCCGAACGACGTGCCACGGCGCAGCTGGAAAAAGGTCTGCTGGCCCTGACCGAGGGTGACTGGCGTGCCGCAGAGCGGGCACTGGGCAAAAGTGCGTCTGCCTCCGGAAAGACCACAGCCCGCTATCTGGCAGCGGCTCAGGCTGCCTCTGGCATGCAAGATCAGGAACGCCGGGAGTTTTATCTGGAGCAGGCTGACAGTGGCGGACGGCGCAAGAAATTCCTGGTTGAGCTGACCCGTGCCCGGCTGCTGATGGAGCATGGCCAGCGTGCCGAGGCACTGCCAGTGCTCAGGTCGCTGCAAGAGCGTCGCAAGGGTCATCCGCAGGTGCTGGGGCTCCTGTCCCAGTGTCTGCGTGAACTTGGTCGCTGGGACGAATTACAGGCCCTGTTACCGGCCTTGCTCAAAGCCGATGTGCTGACGCGGGAGCAGGAGGCCGAGGTACAGCTGGAGATTGCGCGTCATCGCCTCGCGGGGTCGGCTGATGCCAATAGTCTTGAGCAGGCCTGGCAAGCGCTGCCGCGTGCCCTGCGCAAGCATCCGGCCGCGGTCGAGGTTTTTGCCCAGCGCGCTGGAGAACTGGAGCGGGCGGATCTGGCTGAGTCGGTGCTACGCACCAGCATCAAGCAGTCATGGACGCCGGCGCTGGTACTGCGCTACGGGGATCCCGGTGCAGGTAATGCGGCGCAGCGGCTGAAGCAGTGCGAGAAATGGCTGGCCAAACATCCGGAAGACCCGGCCCTACACATGGCGCTGGGCCGTCTGTGTGCGAGCCAGAAGCTCTGGGGCAAGGCCCGCTCGCACCTCATCCGGTCCTTGGAATTGGAACCGACCGCAGCCGGCTACGACGCGCTTGGGCAGTTGCTGGAACGGCAGGGTGAACTGGAAACCGCCATGCTGTGTTTCCGCAATGCGCTGCGTATGAGCCAGGGCCGTGCGCCGGAACCACTGCCACAGGAATCGGTGCGCCTGACTGCGCCCGAGCCGCGCTGAGGAAAGCTAGTGCGGCTTGGCCAGAATGCTGACGGGTACGTCTGAGCCGAATTCAAAGGAGTCGTAGAAAAGCCGGTCCTCGCGGCAACCATGTTCGACGAAGGCATGGCGCGCGGCATCAATCATGGCCGGCGGTCCGCTCATGTAGACATCATGGGTGGTCAGATCGTCGTAGGCGTGGAGCACCGCCTCATGCACGAAGCCGGCAAAGCCCTTCTGCGGGCGTTCATCGCACTGGTCGGAGACCGCTGAGGTGTAGGTGATGTGATCATGCTCCGCCACCCATTGTTCGATCAAATCTTCCTGATACAGCTCTTCCTGGGTGCGCGCACCCCAGAACAGGTGCAGCGGGCGCGTATCGCCATGCGCGAGCAGGTCCTCAATCATGGATTTGAGCGGCGCAAAACCCGTGCCGCCACCCATCATGATCATGGGGCGCTTGGGTTCATCGTGACGCACGAAGAAGGTTCCCAACGGCCCTTCCAGGCGCAGGATGGCGCGTGGCTCCATCTCATGAAAGACCCAGCCGGTGAATCCGCCCCCCTCCACATGCCGCACATGGAGTTCGATTTCCCCCTCCCGTGCGGGCGAGCTGGCGATGGAAAAGGCCCGGCGTTTGCCCTCGGGCAGGAGGATGTCAATATATTGCCCAGCTAGGAATTGCAGCCGCTGTGCCCGCGGCAATTTCAGCACCAGCTTGACCACGTTGTCTGCCAGCAGACTTTTCTCTGCCACCCGTGCCGGCAGCTTCAGCACGGGGATGTCCCGCACGGCCTCAATCTCGCGCACTTCTAGGACCAGGTCGGAACAGGGTACGGCCTGGCACAGCAGGGCAAGGCCAACTTCTGCGTCGCCGGGTTCTAGGGCCTGAGCGGGGTGATGCGGGTAGTTGACGGAACCACTGAGGACGGTGCCCTTACAGCTGCCGCAGGTCCCGTTTTTGCACGAGTAGGGCAGCATGACGCCCTGGCGCAGGGCGCCTTCGAGCAGGGTTTCATCGTCACGGACCGAGAAGCTACGTTCGCTGCCTGCGATTTTTACCGTGAATGTCGCCATAGGGCCGTACCGGGTTGCTGCGTTGCTATGCGCGGAATCATGGGGGTGCCGCCGTCGAGATACAAGGTAGAGCGGCAGGTTTAAGCGGTTTTATCCGGTGCCTGTGGTACCCTTTCGCGCTTTACGCGGCCTAGCTGGTAGTCACTATGAAGCTCAATTTTTGTCGGGTCGGATTGACCTTTGCAGCGCTGAATCGCATGCGGCATGAAACTGCCGTGGAGCGGCTGGGCATCCGGTTTTCTGCGATCGGGTCAGACTTCCTGTGCGCCGAGATGCCGGTTGACGAGCGTACGTTGCAACCTTACGGCGTGTTGCACGGCGGCGCGTCAGCGCTGCTGGCGGAAACCATTGGCAGTGTGGCTTCCAATATCCTGCTGCACGGCAGCGGTCAGCGCGGTGTGGGTATCGAGATTAACGCCAGCCACCTGCGCGCGGTTCGGGAGGGCTGGGTAACAGGCGTCTGTCGCCCGCTGAGGCTTGGGCGCTCGCTCCACTTCTGGCGCATTGTGG
>JABSSV010000110.1 GCA_013213875.1 Lysobacterales bacterium | reverse complement strand
CCCATGCAGCGACTCCAGCCCTTCCTCAGCCAGCCTCCGGGACAGTTCACGTCGCAAATCCTCGTCAGCCGGCGGTAGTTCTGAAAGCCCCTCCAGCAGGGCCCGAAAGTACAGCATGGTGCCACCTACCAGCACCGGTACGCGCCCCTGGCGCGTAATCTCCGCCATCTCGCGCAGGGCGTCGTCGCGGAATTCAGCGGCCGAGTAACTCTCGGCAGGATCACGCAGATTGATCAGCCGGTGCGGCGCGCGCGCCAGCGTCTCCGCATCAGGTTTGGCGGTGCCGATATCCATGCCCCGATAGACCAGCTCTGAATCCACACTGATCAGGTCACAGGGAAAATGGTCATGCAGGCGCACCGCCAGCCCGGTTTTCCCGGAAGCGGTCGGGCCCATGATGCAAATGGCTGGAGGCAGACTCACCGGCCGCGCAAAAACAGGCGATCCAGCGCCTGCAGATCGAGCTGTACCCAGGTGGGGCGACCATGATTACACTGGGCACTGCGCTCCGTGCGCTCCATGTCGCGCAGCAGCGCATCCATCTCCGCATGATTGAGACGCCGGTTGGCGCGTACGGAACCATGACAGGCCATGGAAGACAGCACCTCGTCCACCTCCGATTGCAAGCGTGAACTGTCGCCGTCCATGACCAGGTCGCTGAGCACGTCGCGCAGCAGCGCGGGCAGATCTGCATGCTGCAACAGCGTCGGCACGCGCCGCAGTAGCAAGCTCTCCGGCCCGCTGCGGTCCACATGAATACCCAACGCTTCCAGCGCCTCACCGTGCCGCTCGGCCAAATCAGCCTCACGCTCGGACACATGCATGCTGACTGGCACCAACAGCAATTGGCTTTTGATGCCCTGCCCCGCAAAGCCGCCCTTCAGTCGCTCATAGGTGATGCGCTCGTGCGCCGCATGCATATCCACCAGCACCAGCCCGTGGGCGTTTTCAGCCAGAATGTACACGCCATGTAGCTGCGCCAGGGCAAAGCCCAGCGGGGGAATCTCCGCCGACTCCTCCGCTGGCAAGGGCACCGGCGATGCGTGCTCAAGCACCTGAGCATAGGCCGCTATTTGCGACTGCACGGCCCCGGGTGACGGCACCGGCGTAGGGGTACGCCCTGCACCATAGGCAGGAAGACCCACCGAGGTCTGTACCGGCGCCGACACACTCCCGGTCGGCTCCCCAAGCGCCACACCGGGACGCAGCTCGCCCGCGCCTACCCCGGCCTCAGCCAGTACGCGGTGTAATGTGGAGTAAATAAAGTTATGCACGCTGCGCTGATCCCGGAAGCGCACTTCGTGCTTTTGCGGGTGCACATTCACGTCCACCGCCTCCGCCGGCACTTCCAGGAACAACACAAAAGCCGGATGCCGTCCGTGAAACAACACGTCACGAAAGGCCTGGCGTATCGCGTGCGCGATGGTGCGGTCTTTGACCATGCGGCCGTTCACGTAGAAAAACTGCCGGTCCGCCTGGGCCCGGTTGTAGCGCGGCTCCGCTACCCAGCCACTGAGCGAAAAGTCGCCCGCGCCGGCATCCAGTCGCTGCGCATGGGCCAGAAAGTCCTTACCGCAGAGCAGCCCCACGCGCTGCTCCCGCTGAGCTAGCTCAGCCGCCGGCGGCAGCGCGCGCACGACCTTGCCGTTGTGCGTCAACTTGAAACCGGTCGCAAAGCAGCCCAGGGCAATGCGCTTGATCAGCTCGTCGATGTGTTTGAATTCCGTCCGGTCCGTGCGCAGGAACTTGCGCCGCGCGGGCGTGTTGTAGAACAGGTCTTTGACCTCGATGCGGGTCCCGGTCTGGCCGGCCGCGGGCGCGGGCGCAGACGCCACGCCGTCATGGACGGACAGCTGCCAGCCGTGGTCATCGCCGGCGGTTCGGGACGCGATGGTAAGCCGGGAAACGGAGGCAATGCTGGCCAGCGCCTCGCCGCGAAAGCCGAGCGATGCAACGGCCTCCAGATCGGCCAGTTTGGCAATCTTGCTGGTCGCGTGACTGGCCACTGCGAGGGCCAGTTCCTCCCGCTTGATGCCCTGCCCGTCATCCTCAATACGAATGAGTTGTTTACCCCCCTGTTCCAGCGTCACGGTAATGGCGCGCGCGCCCGCATCGAGACTGTTCTCCAGCAACTCCTTGACCACCGACGCCGGGCGCTCAACCACCTCACCGGCGGCAATCTGGTTCACCAGGTTTTCAGGCAATTGACGAATGGGCATGGCAGGAGCCGCAGCAGGGAGAAACCGCATGATAGCGTTTCAGCGGCGCTGTACAAGACAGCTTGCATGGAAGTTTTCCAGCCCTGCTGGTGGACAGCGGGGCAAAACCTAAGCCAGATGGCCTAGCTGGTAGGTATCAGCAATTCCGTGCCCACCATAATCACGTCGCTAGGCAACTTGTTGGCCTGGCGCAGACTGCTGAGCGTCACCTGGTAACGATTGGCGATGCCACCGAGCGTTTCTCCCCGAGCAACCACATGCCGCGTGCTTTGCCGCTGGGAAGCGATCCAAGTGCCAGGCGGCGGACTGCGATAGAAATAATTCTTGATGCCGCGAGCAATGGCTTTTGCCATATTCGACTGGAACTCCCGTTCCGTGAGTCGCTTCTCTTCCGTGGGATTACTGATAAAGGCCGTTTCAATCAACACGGAGGGCACGTCCGGCGACTTCAGCACCAGAAAATTGGCGCGCCCCACGTGCGGTTTATGGACCTTGGCAGTCTTGCCGATGGAATCCAGAATGGACTGGGCAATCCCGTTACTGGCCTGAATGGTGGCACTTTGGGACAGATCCAGCAGCACGGAAGTGAGCAAATCGTCCTTGTCGTTTAGCGACACGCCACCCACCAGGTCCGAGGCGTTCTCCCCTTGCGCAATCAATCGGGCAAACTCACTGCTGGCGCCACGCTGGGACAGGACAAAAACCGAACTGCCCTTGACGCTGCGTTTGGTGAATGCATCCGCATGAATACTGACAAACAGATCGGCCCGTTCGTCCCGGGCTTTTTCATAGCGGGTGCGGTGCGGCAGATAGTAATCGCCACTGCGCGTCAGCACGGCGCGCATGCCCGGTTCGGCGTCGATCACCTTTTTCAGGCGTTTCGATATCTGTAGAACTACGTCTTTTTCCCGCGTTTTATGTTTACCGATCGCACCGGGGTCCTCACCGCCATGCCCCGCATCGATAACGATCACCAGGTCGCGCTCGCTGTCCCCCTGAACCGATGCCAAGGTGCGCACTTCAGGCGTCTGACCGGTGTTCTCCTGATCGAATATATCGACCACCAGTCGGTGCCCGTACTGCCCTGTCGGCGCCAGCAAGAAGCTTTTGGCCCGTGCCTCGCCGTCCAGATCAAGTACCACGCGCAAGGTGTTCGGGTCGGGCCGGCCATGCCGCACGCCCCGAAGCACGCCTCCGTGCTCCTCGTTGAACGCCAGCGGTGTGCTCACGGCCGAGTCTTTCAGGTCCAGCACCACGCGATGGGGGTTTTGAAGGGTGAAGAGCTGATAATCCGCCGCGCTGTCGAGATCCAGTACCGCGCGGGTTTTCTCCGGATCAGTCCAGACCCGAAACCCGTTGACCTCGGCAGCCAGAGCGGGGCCCGCGACAATCAGCAGTAGCAAGGCGGTCAGGCGCTTCACGAATTTTCATCCCCATAACGTCAACAGCACGTGCCGCTATGATGAATTGCTTTTCGTGAAAAAGCAACGGTTTCTTTATGAAAAATAATTAGATAGAAATTTTTACTAGATTCAAAATTTAAAGCATTGCTTTAATAGACCGGCATAACTCAATACCTGAATTTGAATGCGCGTAAAAAGATAGGCGTCTTCCCACGCCCTGCTTCGTGAACGCCTCCTGCAAACGCAGGGACAGGTCAGGCGCCGGCAGAGCCCCCTCACCGCGCTCTGGCCATTCGATCAACAGCAAACTGCGCTCATCATGCAGATCACTGATGCCCAGGTACTCCAGCTCACCCGGATCCCCAATGCGATACAGATCCAGATGCAAAACCTCCATGGCACCCAGTTCATAGTGTTCCAACAGACCATAGGTCGGACTCTTCACCCGCCCCGGATGACCCAGCCCCTGTATCAGGGCGCGTACAAAGGTGGTCTTACCCGCGCCCAGGTCACCCTCCAGAAACACGACCAGGGGCGCCGCGAGTTCCGTCGCCAAGCGCGCCGCCAGGGCGATCATGGCTGCCTCATCCAGAACCTCAGTCTCCAGCGTCGGACGCTGCCGGTCTTCCCCACTAGCCATTGACCGCACCTCTTAACTCCCTGGCCACATCACTGGCCAGCAGACCGCGCTCCCCCTGCTCCGCCGCCCGGTCTCCGGCCAAACCGTGGACCACGGCGCCCAGGCTGGCGGCGTGCCAGCTGTCATAACCCTGCGCCAGCAAACCCGCAACAACACCGGTTAGCACATCACCACAGCCGGCGGTCGCCATGCCCGGGTTACCGGTGGCGCAAACCGCCCAGTCACCGCTCGGAGCGGCCAGCACGCTGCCACAGCCCTTGAGCAGCACAACCGCCTGAAACCGCTGCGCCAGCGTATGCGCGGCCGCCAGCCGGTCGGCCTGCACGGAAGCCGTATCGGTGTCCAGCAAACGTGCTGCTTCCCCCGGATGCGGGGTGAGCACCCAGTCTGACCGCTGCGGAACCGCTTCCTGAGCCAGCAGATTGAGCCCGTCAGCATCCACCACCAGCGGCCGCGAATCGGTCAGACACGCCCGTAACAGACCTTGTGCCCAGGCACTGGTGCCCAGGCCCGGCCCTACGGCCAGTACCGTGGCTCGCTCGGCCACCTGAGTTAGATCCTCGCCACCGCTCACCGCCTGCACCATGAGCTCGGGAAGACCGATATTGAGCTGCGATGCATGCACCGCTGCCGTCGCCAGGGTAACCAGACCAGCGCCCACACGCAGCGCACCCTCACCGGCCAACCGCGCCGCGCCGCTCATGCCTGCCTGGCCAGCCACCACCAGCACGTGACCGAACTGGCCCTTATGACTGTTACGGGAACGTGGCGCCAGGACATGCCGCGCAAAGTCGCTGGCGAGCAAATGCCCGGCCGGCGGACCACTCGCGTAGACCGTTGAAGGCACATCGAGGCGTTCAAAGACAATGCGACCGGCATGCTGTGGACCGTCCGCCGTGTACAAACCGCGCTTCTTGCCAATGAAAGTTACCGTTTGGTCCGCCAGCAAGGCGCTGCCCATGACCGCCCCCGTATCCGCATGGATCCCGGAAGGAATATCAACCGCGATGCGCGGACACGGTAGGGCATTAAGCCGTTCAAGAAGGCGCGCCACGCTGCCGCTGACCGGGCGATTGAGCCCCGTCCCCAGCAGCGCATCAATGACCAGACTGATGTCATCGGCGATGGGCGCTTCCGGCGGCAACACCTGCCCCCCACAGGCGCGCCATTCATCGGCCGCCCGGGCTGCGGCGCCCGTTAACTGCGCCGGATCAATGACCGCCATCACCGTCACCTCCACGCCGCTGGCTCGGGCGAGGCGCGCGGCAACATAACCGTCACCTCCGTTATTACCGCCACCACACACCACCAGCCAGGCATTATGCGAGGTCCAGCGCGCCCGCGCCGCCTCCACCAGGGCCGCGCCAGCGCGGCACATGAGTGCGTAGCCATCGACCTGCTCCGCCGCCATGGCCAGCTGGTCCAGTTGCCGCACGCCCTCGGCGGTATACAATTTGTCGCTAATCGTAAACACGAGGCAATTATAAGGTGAACGGGCCCATACCCAAGCCCTCTGAGCCCCCATCGGGCACGCGGGAGCCATCGCCGGAGCAACTGGCGACGCAGATCAAGGCCTGGGGTCAGGAGCTGGGGTTTCAAAAACTCGGCATTACCGATACGGAACTGGGTCAGCATGAAGCCTGGCTGCAGCGCTGGCTGGACGACGGTTTTCATGGCGAGATGGGCTGGATGGCTCGTCACGGCACCCGTCGTAGCCGTCCGGCCGATCTGGTGCCCGGCACCGTGCGCGTAATTTCCGCGCGCATGGACTACCTGCCTGAGGGTCAGGACCACGTCTTTGAATTGCTGGAACAGGGTGAACAGGGTTTTGTATCACGCTACGCACTCGGTCGCGATTACCACAAGGTGCTGCGCCGGCGGCTACAGCAACTGGCCACGCGCATTGAAGCTGCCGTGGGGCCCTTCGGCTATCGCGTCTTTGTTGATTCGGCACCGGTGCTGGAGAAAGCGCTGGCGGAAAAAGCCGGGCTGGGCTGGATCGGCAAGCACAGCAATCTGCTGGACAAGGGCACCGGCAGCTGGTTCTTTCTGGGCGAAATCTACACGGATCTGCCCCTGCCGCTGGACACGCCGGCCAGCGATCACTGTGGCGATTGCACGCGCTGCATTGACGTCTGCCCGACCGGAGCCATCGTGGCGCCCTATCGCGTGGACGCGCGGCGCTGCATTTCCTATCTGACCATTGAACTGCGCGATACGATTCCGGTGGAACTGCGCCCCCTTATGGGCAACCGCATCTATGGCTGTGATGACTGTCAGGCGGTATGCCCCTGGAACCGCTTCGCCCAGGCCTCGGAAGAAAGTGACTTTGCGCCCCGCCAGGGGCTGGACGCACCCGAGCTGCGGGAACTGTTTGCCTGGCAGGAAGAGGAATTTCTCAAGCGCACCGAGGGCAGCCCGATTCGCCGCATCGGCTTTGAGTCCTGGCTGCGCAATATTGCGGTGGCCCTCGGTAACGCGCCGGCTTCGCCGGCAACCGTGAGGGCGCTGGAAGCCCGCGCGGACGACCACTCTGCCCTGGTGCGTGAGCACGTGGCTTGGGCGCTGACCCGGCAGCGTGAAAAGCAGGCAAAAGGGGCGTAAGGCGACACAAAGCGTTATACTGTTGGGACCCTTCCTCGCGCCCACCTGGCGCGTAAACATGACGACGGGATACTTGCCATCATGACCATCATCGAAAAGCTTTCCATTCTCCGCAATCACGGCGGCGCGGCCGAAACCAAAGGCCTGGACGACGCCACGATCAACCGCTTTGCCGCCAGCGACGTTCGCATTGGTGAAGCCGTGGACCGCGCTCTGACCGCATTTGAACAGCTGAAAGATGAGTATCCGGAATTGCTACAGGAAAGCGAAGCCGCCCAGATCGCGGAACTGCAGCATGGCTACGTTAATTTCTACCCGAATGACGCCATCAACCCCTACGTCAGCCTGGCCGCCCGCGGCCCCTGGATCGTGACGCTCAAGGGTGCCGTTCTGTATGAGTGCGGTGGCTACGGCATGCTGGGCTCCGGCCACGCGCCGGATCACGTGCTGGCCGCCATGAACCAGCCGCATGTGATGGCCAATATCATGACCCCTAGCGTCAGCCACAAGCGTTTCAACGAGGCCCTGAATCGGGAGATTGGACACACGCGCGCTGGCGGTAACCCCTTCGCAGCCATGTTCTGCCTTAATAGCGGCTCTGAATCT